>JAUIJR010000065.1 GCA_030431075.1 Polyangia bacterium
AACGGCCCCGCGAGTGCGAAAGGGGCTGTCCTCGCCGAGGCGTGGGGTCTGCAGGGACTCGAGCTGTACCTCGCTGCCCACGCTCAAGAGCTGTTGCGGGAGCTGCGTGTCGAACTGGAGCCCGACTCGCCCGAGGTGGTCCTTGGCGACCTCGTAGACGTCGAGCGCGACGTCCCCGCGTTGGTCGACCGCGTACTGGTCCTTCCAGTAGGAGTGCCCCAGGCCCAAGCGCCAGCTCCAGGTCGGTCGTCGACCCTCGAGCGCGAGCGAGCTTTGCAGGATGTCGCTGCGGTTTTGGCGATCGAGGACCGCGCCGCCCGAGTCGATGTCGACGCCGAGTCGATCCCGCCGCGTGTAGGCGCTGCGCAGCTGAACCTCGTGGTCTTTGAAGTCGCCGAGATCGGCCCGCAGCGCGCCATCGCTTTGACGCTGGTCGTCGTCGACGGTGTCGATGGAGCTCGGGTCCGTACGCCAGCCATCACTGCGATGGTGTCCGCCCGACAAAGCGAAGCGCGCCTTGGGCCAACCCAAGGTGAGTCGCCCGGTCGCGTCGAGGCTCTTTCGCGTGGCCGCGCGCAGCCGCAGATCTCCGCCCACCCCCTCGGCCGGCGGACGGGTGATGATGTTGATGACCCCGGCCACCGCGTCGGCCCCGTACTGAGTGGAGGCGGCCCCGCGGGCGATCTCCACCCGCTCGATGTCCGCCGTGCTCAAGCGGCGAAGGTCGAAGACCCCGCCCACGCGGCCGGTGACGCGCTCGCCATCGACCAAGATCAAGGTGTAGCGCTCGTCGAGACCCTGCATGCGCACGCCGACCCCGGCGAAGCTGCGGGTGACCTGAAGACCCGGGGTCTCCTCGAGCAACTCGGAGACGTCATCGGCTGCACTGCGTTCGATGGTCTCCCGGTCGATGACGACGACCTCGACGGGGGCATCGTCGAGGGCATGACCGATCCGTGTCCCGGTCTCGACGACGATGCTGCGCACATCCTCGTCCGCGTCCTCGTCGCCGAGATCACCGCCTTCGGGATCCGACGCCGCCTCCCCGGCGGCCGCCGGTGGCGCGCTGGGGCTGGGGGAGCCGATGATCGGCCACCCTAGCTGGCTGCAAACGGTGAGCTGCAACATCGCCCAAACCCCCACGCGCGTGTTCCGGTCGCTGCGTCAGACGCAGAAGATGACGAAGAAGGGTTCGCCGACGACGGCGTGATCGCGCGCGGAGAACCCCGTGGGGACCTGAATTCGCGCTTTGGACGCCCGGTTGAGCCACATGGTTTCTCTCAATTACAGATTTTGACTTTCGTTTTCAATTCAATTCGACAACTCGGGGCCGGCCCAAGATTTGATGTTCCGCACTTAAATGAAATCAATTTTCAATTAAGTAGCGATCCATCGCGTGACGCACCGAGCGCGGTCCCTGGCGACTAAGCTCTCCGCGTGCGCCTGCGCTTGGCTTTGAGTCTCTCCTTGGGCCTGTCTTTTGCCGCCTGCAACGACGGAGGTGGCGACGAAGAGACCTCCCTGCCCACGGACACCGACTGTCCAATCGGTACCGAAGGCTGCCCTTGTTTCGACGGCACCTGTTTTTCGCCGTGGACCTGCGCGGTGGCCTCCGACATCTGCGTCGACCTCGGCAGCGAGACCTCGGACTCGAGCGAGGCGAGCTCGAGCGAAGCGACGAGCAGCGGCGATGGGGATGGCGATGGCGACACGACCACCACCACCACCACCGGTGACGGTGATGGCGACGGTGACGGCGACGGCGATGGCGACGGTGATGGCGATGGCGATGGCGATGGCGACGGCAGCACTGGCGACGGGGATGGCGATGGCGACGGCGATCTCGGCGTACTCGAGCGCTGCTTCTCGGACGATCAATGCGAGGGCAACTTGCTGTGTCGCCCCGAGGTCAAAGGTGGCACCCAGCGCTGCCTGCCCTCGTGTGTCTCGAGCGCACAGTGCCCGGTCGACTTTCGCTGCGTCGATGAAGGCGGCGGACAAAAGCGATGTCTTCGCGGCGACATCGGCCGTTCGTGCACGGCGGCGAGCGACTGTAACTTCGCCTGCTTGTTGAACCAAAGCTACTGCACGGACGCGTGCAGCACCGGCGCCGACTGCCCCAACGGCTACGGCTGCATGCCGGTCGGCACACCGGCCCAAAACGTCTGCGTGAAGATGGAGGCGCTTTGCGACTCGACGGACAGCAGCGCCTGCATCGCCTCGGCCGCCTGCGATTTGGGGCCCAACATGATCCTCGGCGGCTGCACCGGCACCTGCAACACGGCCGCCGATTGCCCCCAGCGCGCGGCGGGCTTGGCCGCATGGACCTGCGACGGGCTGTGCCGTCGCCCCGGTGACGTCTACGGCTCCCTCCCCGGCGGCTGGACGCCAGTCGAGTACCACTGCGACGCGAGCCAAAACACGGTGAACCTGTGCAACGACGCGCAGCACATCGACTTCGCGGGGTTCACGATCCCCGCCGCGCCCAACGCCGACTGTTTCTCCTCGTTGACCACCACCGGCGCGGCCAACGACAGCTGCGTCAACTCTTGTCGCTACCAAGGCGGCTGCGCCTCGGGCTTCACGTGCACCGGCGTGGGCAACATCGGCGGAAACCGGATCGGCCTGTGCCTCACCTCCGGCGGCACCGAGACCGGGCAGACCTGCAGCCTCAACACCCAGTGCGAGTTCGGCTACTGCGTCAATGGAAGCTGCTCGCGCGACTGCAGCGAAGACGGCATCTGCACGGCCGGCACCACCTGCACGGCCGCGGGCGGGCCCAGCGTCGAGGGCCTCCCCTACATGAGGTGTGAGTGAAGCGTCGGCTCGCCACGCTCCTCGTGCTCATGGCCTGCCGTCCGGGCGGCGCCGGGCAGACCGAAGCGAGCAGTGACGAAGCCGGGAGCGCGGACGAAGGCGAGCTCGGCTCAGCCGAAGCTGAGGCCGAAGCCGCCACCAGTGCCAGCGGCGACGCGGACGAGAGCGGCGACGCGGACGAGAGCGGCGACGAGGAAGAGAGCGGCGACGAGAGCGTGCTGATCGACTGCGGCAACTCGAGCGACCGCTGCATCTTCGAGCCGAGCTGCGACCCCTTCGATCCCGGCGCGTGCGACCCGGACCAAAAGTGCGCCCCGATCGCGGACGATGAAGTCGAGGGCCCTTGGGAACGCTACGAATGCGTGCCCGTCGCGGGGAGCGACGCCGCCGGGGACAGCTGCGCACGCGACACGGCCTTCGGCCCCCTCGACAGCTGTGCGACGGGCCTGAGCTGCGTCGACGTCGACCCCGAAAGCGGCGAGGGATTTTGTGCCGCCTTGTGCGACGAGGAGCTCGCGCCCTGCGGAGCAATGGAGCAGTGCACGCCGGACCCCGCGGGCCTGATCGACAGCTGTCGGCCGACCTGCGACCCCTTGGATCCGAGCTGCCCCGCCCAAAGCGAGTGCAGCTTGGGCGCCGAGCCCGGCTTCGTGTGTGCGGGTGTGGATACCGGCAGCGCAAGCCACGGCGAGGCCTGCTTGCTCCCCACCGACTGTGCCGACGCCCACCTGTGTGCCTCGGGCGCGGTGGTCGGCCCGAGCGTCTGTGGACAGCACGCCCTTTGCTGCGCCGCCTTGTGCGACCTCGATGCACCCGACTGCCCCGCCGGGGCGAGCTGCACGCCCGTGTTCATGCCCGGCCAAGCGCCCGACTGGGCCTCGGTCGGCTACTGCTCGGGCCAGTAGGGCCCGTGCTAGATTGAGCTGCGGCCGAAGCGAGCCGTGCAGGCACTCGCCGCCTGCTGCCCCGTCCACGCCATGCCGGCGTCGGGGCCCTCGCCGCGCACGCCCCTCCCCTCCCCCGAGCTCGCCATGCCCAGCCCCTGGTCTTGGATCCTCGGCGCCCTGGTGGCGCTGGTCTTCCTCATCGGAAGCTTGCGCGTCATCAATGAGCGAAGACCACCGCTGTCGACCCTCGCGTGGGTCTTCGCCATGGCCTTGCTGCCAATCGTGGGTCTGCTCGCCTACGGCGTACTGGGGCCCCGGCGCTTTGTTCGGCCACGACGGCGCCGTAAAGACGCCCAGGCGGCGGTCGAGAACGAGGTCTCGCCCAGCTCCGAGGCCAACTGGCCCAAGGAGCCGGGCGCGCGTGCCTTGGCCGAGCTCGGCCTGCACGCCTGCGGGGCAGCGACGGGCCATCCCCGCCGTGGCGAACTCGAGCTCTTCACGGGGGGCGACGAGAGCTACGCCGCGATCTTGGCGGCCATCGACGCGGCCGAGCACCACATCCATCTGGAGTACTACATCTGGAAGGCCGACCGCGTCGGCACCCGGCTGCGCGACGCCCTCGTGCGGCGCGCCAAGCAGGGCATCGCGGTGCGGCTGATCGTCGACGCCGTCGGATCCGAGTCGCTGCGCTCGAAGCACTGGACGCCGCTACGCGACGCCGGCGCCCAGGTCGTCGCCTTCAACCCCCTGCAGCTGCGATTGTTTCGGCGACAGCTCGGCAACTTTCGCACCCACCGCAAGATCGTGGTCGTCGACGGCCGCGTCGCCTTTACGGGGGGCATCAACGTGTCCGAGGTGCACAGCGCCGAGTTCTCGGGCGAGGCGGCCTGGCGCGATACGCATGTCCGCCTCGAGGGCCCCGCCGCGCACGGACTGCAGACCCTCTTTTTGCACGCCTGGGCCGACATCACCGACGAGCTGCTCTCGGGCCCGGACTACTTCCCCGCGCTCGAGGGCGCGGACGCCCGACTCATGCAGGTCGTGGCCTCCGGTCCCGACGACGGCAGCAACGCGATCCACAAGCTCCACGTGGCGGCGATCGCCACGGCCGAGCGCCGCGTCCTGCTCACGACCCCCTACCTCGTCCCCGATGGATCCCTGAGCACGGCCATGGCCACCGCTCGCCTGCGCGGGGTCGAGGTCCATATCCTCACCCCCCTGCGCAACGACATCCGGACCGTAGGAGCGGCGGCCCGTTCCTACTACCCCGACCTCCTCGCCATGGGCGTACGGATCCACGAGTACGCGGCCTCCATGCTCCACGCCAAGACCCTCGTGGTCGACGAGCGCGTCGCCGTCGTCGGCACGGCCAACTCCGATCCGCGCAGCTACTTTCTCAACTTCGAGGTCGCGGTGGCGATCTACGAAGCCGACACCGCCCAGTCCATGGCCGACCAATTCGCCCGCGACCTCGAAAAGGCGACGGAGGTCACCCGCGAGACCATCGAGGGCTACGGCCCGCTTCGCTGGTTCGGCCAGAGTCTGGCGCGTCTGCTCTCGCCCGTCTTGTGATCCCCGCCCCGCTCAGGTGCAGCTGGGGTCGATGACACAGCCCGTGCCGGTCTCGAAGCTCTTTAGGGCGCCACAGTTGCAGCCCGGGATGATGGCGTCGCAGTCGGGAATCTCGCCGCAGCTGTAGTGCCCGCAGCTCAGCGGATCCCACAGACCGCCGCTCAAGGTGCAGTCGAGGATGTCTTGCGCGTTGGGGCAGGTCTCGTCGAGCACGCAGCCCACGCCCTCTTCGAAGTTCATGCCCTCGCCACAGTCGCAGCCGGGGATGATGGCCGCGCACGCCGGCGGCTCACCGCACAAGAAGTTGCCGCAGCTTTGGGGCTCCCACACGCCATCGCTGAGCTCGCAGAGATCTTCGGGGGTGTCGCCGGCGGTGCCTTCATCCCCCGTCGTCCCCTCGTCGCCGCTCGAACTGCCACTCCCGCTCGAGGAGCCTCCCTCGCCACTGCCGTCGCCGCCCTCGCTGCCGCTGCCACTCCCCTCGGCGTCGCCCGTACTTCCGCCCTCGCCCTCGCCGCTGCTCCCGCTGCCCGAGGACTCGGTCTCGTCACCGTCTCCACCCTCACCTCCGTCGCAGGCGAAGGCGGGCAGACAAAAACTCAGGACCAAAGCGAGGGAACAACGCGAAGCCAACATGCGCCGATCCTAGCAGGCGCAGCCACCCGCGCTGCTCGACTCACGCCAACCAGCGCACGAGGGCCACCAGCGGCACGATCAGCACGGCGAAGTGCAGCGCGCCCCACAACAGCGCAAGTGCGCCCCACCCCCACAAGGCGCGCCAGTCCGCACCGACCGCGGGGCCGCTTCGGTCCACGCCCATGGCTGCACGCACTTCGTCGACGCGTCGATCCAAGTAGGCCTCGGGATCCTCGCCGTAGAGGTTCTCGCCCCGACGCCCGCGCATGAAGGCCGCGATGGTCCGACGCGGCATCGTCATCAAGCCGCCAGCGAAGCCCGCGAGGTTCAAGGCCCACGCGACCCACTCGCGCCCGCAGCCGCCGGCGACCTCCCACGCTGAAATCTCGAACTCGCTACGCCAGTCGGTCTCGTAGCCCGTCAGCACATGGTGCAGGTCGTGATACTGCAGCGCCCGCACGCGCGCCGGTGGGTTGGGGATCGGCAACGGGATCGGCCCCAAACGAAAGACCTCCCACTTCTTGTGGTAGTTGCCCCCCGCCCCGAAGCCATTGGCGACGAAGTACTGCTCCCTCGCCTCGCGCATCGTCAGCTCGCCGGCGTAGTGGTCCATGCCTCCAGCTTGGGGTGCGCCGCCCCAATTGCAGGAGGCCCCGCACGCCAGCGTGGGGGCCTCGAGCGCCAGGGGCGGAGCGCCGCGCTAGCCCTTGCGGCCGCGGGGGCCACGGGGGCCCGCGAAGCCTTCGTAGCTGCGGGTGACCAGGTGGCTCTCGATCTGCTGGGCGGTGTCGAGGGCGACGCCGACCACGATGAGCAGCGAGGTGCCGCCGTAGTAGAAGGGCACGTCGAACTTGGTCTGTAAGAAGGTGGGCAGCACGCAGACGGCGGCGATGTACCAGGAGCCGGCGAAGGTCAGCCGGGTCAAGATGAAGTCGATGTACTCGGCCGTGCGCTTGCCGGGGCGGATGCCCGGGATCGACGCGTTTTGCTTCTTGAGGTTGTCGGCCAAGTCCACGGGGTTGAACTGGATGGCCGTGTAGAAGAAGCAAAAGAAGATGTTCAGCGCGACATAGAGCGTGATGTACGCCCAGCTCCCGTAGGAGAAGTAGCTGGTGATCTTCTGCAGCATCGGGTTGCCCGTCATGCTCGCGATCTGGGTCGGGAACATGATGATCGACGACGCGAAGATGGGCGGAATCACGCCCGCGCTGTTGATCTTGAGCGGCAGGTAGTTCTGGTTGCCGCCGAACATCTCGCGGCCGACCACACGTTTGGCGTACAGGACCGTGATTCGGCGCTGGCCTCGCTCCATGACCACCACGAAGGCGATCACGGCGATGACGACCGCGAACAACACGCCCAGGTTCATGGGCCCGAAGTTCTCGGGGTCGTCTTGGGCCTTTTGGAAGAGCTGGTACAGCGCGCTCGGGAGCTCGGCGATGATGCCGGCGAAGATGATCAGCGAGATGCCGTTGCCGATGCCGCGCTCGGTGATCTGCTCACCCAGCCACATCAAAAAGCAGGTGCCGGCCGTCAAGCTGAGCACCGTCATCATCTTGAAGCCGAAGCCCGGCTCCAGCACGAGCAGCTGCCCGCCCGTATTTTGGCCCTCGAGCCAACTCGCCATCATGTAGCCCTGCACGACGGCGAGGCCCACGGTGGCGTAGCGGCTGTACTGGTTGATCTTGTTGCGACCCGACTCGCCCTCTTTGCTCAGCTGCTCGAGCCGAGGGACGACGACGGTCATCAGCTGCATGATGATGCTCGCCGAGATGTAGGGCATGATGCCCAAGGCGAAGATCGACAGCTGGCTCAGCGCACCACCGCTGAAGAGGTTGAAGTAGCCCAAGAAGCCGCCCGAGCCCTGGTCGACGATGCGATCCATGACGTTGCGGTCGACGCCCGGGACGGCGACGAAGACGCCGAAGCGGTAGACCGCGAGCGCGGCCAGCGTGAACAACACGCGGCGGCGGAGCTCGGGGAGCTTGAAGATGTTGATGATGACGCCCATGGGCTGGTGCGGGTCGGACCGGGCTAGAGTGCCGGTCCCAAGCGCCGATCTGACGCCGGCGCGGGGGTCTATTTACAAGAAAGGGAGTGCGCGTGTGGCGCTTTTCTACGCAGAACCGCGCCCGTAGGCGCGGTCTGGTGTGAGCTGGCTGGGGCCGCCGCACCTTCGGGCGCAGCGACCGCGATTGCCGCCTAGCCCTTGGGCTTGCGGGTCACCGGCTTGATCTTGTCGGCGATCGGCAAGAGCTCGACGCTGCCACCGGCGGCCTCGATCTTGGACTTGGCCGTCTCGCTGACGCCGTGCGCCTTGATGGTGAGCTTCTTCGAGAGATCGCCACCACCGAGCACTTTGACGTACTTGGCCTTCTTGGGGACCACACCCTTGGCGTGCATGGCCTCGAGATCGATCTCGGCGCCGGCGTCGAAGGCGGCCTCGAGACGGGCCACGTTCACGCTGTGAATCTCCACGCGGTGGATGTTCACGAAGCCGCGCTTGGGCACGCGACGGTGGATCGGGTTTTGACCGCCCTCGAACTGAGCGCGGACGGTGTTACGGGCCTTTTGGCCCTTCATGCCACGACCCGAGGTCTTGCCGACGCCGGATCCGGGACCGCGACCGACGCGCTTTTTCTTTTTGCGCGCGCCCGCGGGCGGCTTGAGGGTGTGAAGTTCGGTACCCATTTCGAGTGTCCTTTCTGTGGGAGCCCCAGGCCTACTCGGCCGGCTCCACCGCGACGAGATGTTGCACCTTGCGAACCATGCCGCGGATCGCGTCGGTGTCTTCGCGGATCACCGACTGGTGGAGCTTGCGCAAGCCGAGCCCCGCCACGACGGCCTTTTGACGGGCCTGACGGTCGATGGTGCTGCGGACGAGCGTGATTTTGAGCTTCTTGGCCATGTTGGGGTGCTCCCGGGGCTATTCCGTCATTTGGGCGACCGTCATACCACGGAGGTTGGCGACATCTTGCGGTGCGCGCAGCTCCTTGAGGGCGGTGACGGTGGCGTGGACGACGTTGAGGGGGTTGTTGGTGCCGATGCACTTGCTCAGCACATCGTGGATGCCCGCACACTCGACCACGGCGCGAACCGGGCCGCCGGCGATGACGCCGGTACCGGGATGCGCGGGGCGAAGCAGCACGCGACCGGCCCCGAAGTGACCGATGATCTCGTGCGGGATGGTGGTGCCGGCCAGCGGCACGCGGAAGAGGTTCTTGCGGGCGATCTCGTTGGCCTTGCGGATGGCCTCCGGGACCTCGCGGGCCTTGCCGTATCCGGCGCCGACCCAGCCGTTCTCGTTACCGACGACCACGAGGGCCGAAAAGGCGAAGCGACGGCCACCCTTGACCACCTTGGCGACGCGGTTGATGTGGACCACGCGGTCCACCAAATCTCCGAGACTTTCGATGTCGATCATGTCCTTGTCTTTCGTCGCCGAGGATTAGAACTCGAGTCCACCCTCGCGGGCGCCGTCGGCAAGGGCACTCACGCGCCCGTGGTAGAGGTAACCGTTGCGGTCGAAGACGACCTTCTCGATGCCGCGCGACTTGCAGACCTCGGCGATCGTCTTGCCGACGAGGGCCGCGGCTTCGCGCTTGTTCTCGCACTTGCCGACGGCGTCCTTCAGCGACTTGCTGAGGGTCGAGACCGCGGCCAGCGAGGCCGAGCTCGTGTCGTCGATGACCTGCGCGTAGATGTGCTGGTTGCTGCGAAAGACGGTCAGGCGAGGACGCTCCGGCGTACCTTGGACGCGGGAACGGATCGAGCGCTTGCGACGGACGCGGCGTTGGATGTTTTTGCTTTGCTGGCTCATGGTCGAAGCTCCTACTTCTTCCCGCTCTTGCCTTCTTTGCGGATGATGTGCTCGCCCTGGTAGCGAACGCCCTTGCCCTTGTAGGGCTCCGGCGGACGGTAGCGGCGAATGTCGGCCGCGACGCGACCGAGGACGGCCTTGTCGGCCGAGCGCAGGTGCAGCTTGCCCTCTTTGTCGACCTCGGCCTCGACCCCGTCGGGGAGCGGGTAGCTCACCGGGTGCGAGAAGCCCAAGGTCAGGTCGATGTTCTTGCCCTTGACCGCGGCGCGGTAACCGACGCCGATGATCTCGAGGACCTTCTCGAAACCGGTCGAGCAACCGACGACCATGTTGTTGGTCATCGCGCGGGACAAGCCGTGCAGGGCGCGCACGTTGCGGTGGTCGTTGGGGCGCTTGAAGCTGATGCTCTCTTTGTCGACCTCGAAGGTGATCGGCTCGGGGACATCGAAGCTCAAGTTGCCCTTGGGTCCTTTGACCGAGATGGTCTGACCCTGGGTGTTGATCGTGACCCCCTTGGGGATCTCGATCGGAGCGTTTCCAATACGGGACATCGTTGGTTCTCCTTTTCGCGCCTTACCAGACGCTGCAGACCAACTCGCCGCCAATGCCCGCTTTGCGAGCGGCGCGGTCGGTCATCATGCCCTGCGAGGTGCTCACGATGACGATGCCCAGGCCGTTGCGGACCTGCGGCAAGTCTTTGGAGCGGGCGTACTTGCGTTGACCCGGCTTGCTCAGGCGTTGGATGCCCTCGATGGCCGGGGTGTTGCCAACCCAACGAAGGCTGACGTTGATGCTGCCTTGGCGCTCGTCGTCCGCCCAAGCGTAGTCCTCGATGAAGCCTTCGGCTTTGAGGATCTCGGCGATGCGACGTTTGGCCTTGGAGCCGGGGATGTTGAGCTCGCGCTTGCCCGCCATGACGGCGTTGCGAATGCGGGTGAGCATATCGGCGATGGGATCAGTCATCGACATGGTGAATTCTCCTGGTCTCCGGCTCAGGCCGCCTGTTGTTGCTGCCGGAAGGGCACGCCGAGCTTGGTGAGCAGCGCGCGACCCTCTTGGTCGGTCTTGGCGGTGGTGTGGAAGCAGATGTTCATACCGGGCACGGCGGTGAGCTCTTCGATGTCGACCTCGGGGAAGATGAGGATCTCTTTGATGCCCATCGTGTAGTTCCCGCGGCCGTCGAAGGCCTTGGGGCTGAGCCCACGGAAGTCACGGGTACGCGGGAGCGCCACCGTGAAGAGACGGTCCGCGAAGTCCCACATCATGTTGCGACGCAAGGTGACCATGCATCCGATCTTCATGCCCTCACGGAGCTTGAAGGTGGCGATGGACTTGCGAGCGCGAGTCACGACCGGACGTTGGCCGGTGAACTTGCCCATGCTCTCGAAGGCCTGCTCGAGCAACTTGGGCTGCTTGAGCGCCTCACCGAGGCCGATGTTGCACACGATCTTCGTCAGTCGCGGCACCTTGTGGATGTTCGTGTAACCGAACTCCTCTTTGAGCGCGGCGACGACGGTGTCGTCGTAGAACTGCTGCAGACGCGGGCGTCCGATGCGCTGCATCGGCTCGTCCATCGTGCGCTTGAACTTGAAGGCGTAGCCCTTCTCGGTCTTCTTGGGGGCCGTGCCCCCGCCTTTTGCCTTGGCCATGTTGGGTTCTCCTAGGCGTCGATCTGCTCGCCCGACTTGACGGCGACGCGGACCTTGCGGCCGCTCTCCAGCTCTTGGAAGCGAACGCGGGTGGGCTCACCGGACTTGGGGTCCGCGAGCATGACGTTGGAAAGATGGATGGACGCCTCGCGGCGCTCGATGCCCCCGCGCTGGTTCTGGCGGGTGGGCTTGACGTGCTTGGTGACGACGTTGACACCGGCCACGACGACGCGCTGCGAGTCGGGGATGACGCGCAGAACCTTGCCGCGCTTGCCTTTGTCTTTGCCGGCGACGATGACGACTTCGTCGTCTTTACGGACGCGTTGCATGATTAGAGGACCTCCGGCGCCAGGTTGACCAGGCGGATGAACTTCTTCCAGCGCAGCTCGCGGGCCACGGGCCCGAAGATGCGGGTGCCGATCGGCATCTTGTCGTTGTTGATCAGCACGGCGCTGTTGGAATCGAAGCGGATGACGCTGCCGTCGTGACGACGAACGGCCTTTTTGGTGCGCACCACGACGGCCTTCATCACCGCGCCCTTTTTGATCTTCGAGTTCGGCAGGCTCTCGCGCACGGCGACGACGATGATGTCGCCAACCGAGGCGTAGCGCCGCTTGGAGCCCCCGAGGACCTTGATGCAGCGAACTTTGCGGGCGCCGCTGTTGTCGGCGACGTCCAGGACGGATTCGACTTGAATCATGACAATTTCGACCTTTCCACGATGGCCTGCAGCGACCATCGCTTTTGCGCCGACAGGGGGCGGGTCTCGACGATGCGGACCGTGTCGCCGGCCTTGGCCTCGTTCTTCTCGTCGTGCGCTTTGTAGCGAAGACGCTCTTGGACGTACTTGCGGTAGCGCGGGTGCCGCTTGCGGCGGGTGACCTGGACGACGACGGTCTTGTCCATCTTGTCCGAGACCACGACGCCTTGGAGCGTACGGCGGTGACGTTTGTTTTCTTGGGTCGCGTCGCTCATGGCTTACTCCCTCTCGAGACCGAGTTTGCGCTCGGATTGGATGGTCTTGATGCGCGCGATGTCGCGGCGCAGTTGGCCGAACTTGGCCACGTTCACGCGACGCGAGGTCGCTTGGCTGACGCGCAGCTTCACGATCTGGCCGCGAAGCTCTTTTTCGAGGGACTCGAGCTCTTCGGGGCTCTTGTCACGCAGTTCAGACGGCTTCATCACAGTCCTCCGTCGCGCTTGAGGAAGCGGGTCCCGATCGGGAGCTTGTGGTGAGCGAGGCGGAAGGCCTCACGGGCGAGTTCCTCGGTCACACCCTCGATCTCGTAGATGACACGGCCGGGACGCACCACGGCCACCCAGAACTCCGGGCCACCCTTACCTTTACCCATGCGGACCTCGGCGGGCTTTTTCGACACGGGCTTGTCGGGGAAGACGCGGATGTAGAGCTTTCCGCCACGCTTGACGCGACGGTTGATGGCGATACGAGCGGCCTCGATTTGGCGGGCGGTGAGCCAGCCGCACTCGGTGGCTTGAAGTCCGTAGTCGCCGTAGCTGACGGTCGTGCCACCCTTGGCACGGCCGGTCATGCGGCCCTTGTGGACCTTGCGGTACTTGACGCGGGAAGGAGAAAGCATGGTTCAGCTCCTCGACCTTTGGGTCAGTTGCGCCCCTTGGCGGGACGGGGGAAGCGCGGGTCGACGCCCGCGGAGCGCGAGCCGTAGACCTCGCCCTTGAAGATCCAACACTTGACGCCGCAGGTACCGGCGGCAGTGTGGGCCTCGGCGAAGCCGTAGTCGATGTCGGCACGCAGGGTGTGCAGGGGAACGCGGCCTTCGAGGTACCACTCGCGGCGGCCCATCTCGGCGCCGCCGAGGCGGCCCTGGGCGTTGACGCGAATGCCCTTGGCACCGAACTTCATCGCGGTTTGGACCGCGCGCTTGAGGGCGCGACGGTAGGCGATGCGACGCTCGAGCTGCTGGCAGATGTTCTCGGCCACCAGCTGGGCATTGACCTCGGCCTTGCGGACCTCTTGGATGTTCAAGAAGACCTTGGACTCGGTCATTTTCTGCACCTCTTTACGGAGGGCTTCGACGCCGGCGCCACGCTTGCCGATGATGATGCCGGGGCGACCGGAGAAGATGTTGATCTTCACCTTGGACGCCGCGCGCTCGATGGTGATCTCGGCGATGGAGGCGCCGGAGAGCTTCTTCTTGAGGAACTTGCGGAGCTTGAGGTCCTCGAGAAGCCATTGACGGTACTTGGCTTCCTCGAACCAACGCGAGTTCCAGGTCTTGACGATGCCGAGCCGAAGCCCGATGGGATGCGTTTTTTGGCCCATGGTTCAGCTCGCCTTCTTGGTTGCGACTTCGAGGGTCACGTGGCTGGTTTTCTTTTGGATGCGGGTGGCGCGACCTTGCGCGCGGGGACGCCAGCGACGAAGCGTGGAGCCCTGGTCGACCATGACGCGCGAGATGACGAGCTCGTCGATGTCGTCTTGGCCCTGGTCCTCGGCGTTGGCGACGGCGGACACGATGAGCTTGAAGAACTCGCGGCTGCCGGCCTTGTTGAGGAAGCGGAGGCTGTGGATCGCCTGGGTGACGTCCTTGCCTCGGATCATGTTGGCGATGATGCGCATCTTGCGAGGCGCAATGCGCACGTTGTTGAGCTTAGCGACCGCCATGGCTACTTCTTGCCCTTCTTGTCACCGGCGTGCCCCTTGAAGGTGCGCGTCGGAGCGAACTCGCCGAGCTTGTGACCGACCATGTTCTCCGTGATGTACACGGGGATGAACTTGTGGCCGTTGTGCACCATGACGTTGGCGCCGACGAACTCGGGGAGGATGGTGGAGCGGCGCGACCAGGTCTTGACCGCACGACGACCACCCTCTTTGACGGCGGCTTCGATCTTCGTGATGAGGTGGGCGTCCACGAAGGGGCCCTTCTTTACGGAACGAGGCATGGCTTACTTCTTCCTCCGCGAAACGATGAAAAAGTCGGTCCGCTTGTTCTTGCGAGTACGGGCACCCTTGGTCGGCTTGCCCCAGGGGCTCACCGGGTGACGGCCACCGGAGGTACGGCCCTCACCACCACCCATGGGGTGATCGACGGGGTTCATGACGACGCCGCGGTTGTGCGGGCGACGACCCAGCCAGCGCACACGGCCGGCCTTGCCGAGGTTGATGTTGGAGTGGATGGCGTTGCTGAGGGTGCCGACGGTCGCGCGGCACTTGACGTGCACGCGGCGCATCTCGCCCGAGGGCAAGCGCACCAGACACCAGCTGCCTTCGCGGGCCATCAGGCGCGCGGCCGAACCGGCCGTGCGCACCAGCTGTCCACCGGCCCCGATCTTGATCTCGAGGTTGTGGAGGATGGTGCCGAGCGGCATGGCGCTCAGGGGCAGGCTGTTGCCGGGCTTGATGTCGGCCTTGGCGTCGCTGACCACCGTGTCGCCGACCTTGAGCCCCTCGGGGGCCAAGATGTAGCGCTTGTCACCGTCGCTGTACTGAACCAGCGCGATGTAGGGGGTGCGGTTGGGGTCGTACTCGATCCCGACGACCTTGCCGGGCACGCCGTACTTGTCGCGCTTGAAGTCGATCTGACGGTAGAGGCGCTTGTGGCCGCCACCGCGGAAGCGCGAGGTGATGCGTCCGTTGTTGTTGCGACCGGTCTTGTTGTGGACCTTGGTCGTCAGCTTCTTTTGACGCTTGTTCTTCGCCAGGTCCGCCTTGGCGCTCACGGTCATGCCGCGGCGTCCGGGCGAGGTCGGCTTGTACTTCTTGACGGCCATGACTTATGCCCCCTCTCCGTACAGGTCGATGGTGTCACCGGGGTGCACGTTGACGACGGCCTTCTTCCACTGGCGGGTCTTGCCGTAGAAGCGACCGACGCGGCGGACGTTGCCACGCACCACCTGGGTGCGGACGTCCTTGACGCGAACGCCGAAGACCATCTCGACGGCCTTGCGGATGTCGATCTTGTTGGCGTTGCGGTGCACCTCGAAGGTGTACTGGTTGTTCATGTTCTCGAGATCCGAGCTCTTCTCGGACACGATGGGGCGAACGATGATCTCTTCGGGGCTCATTTCCCACCTCCGAGTCGTGCTTCGACCTCGCGCAGGGCGGTCTCCGAGATGAGGAGCTTGGGTCGACGCAGGATGTCGTAGACGTTGAGGCCGCGACCATCGAGGAAGTCGGCGTTGGCCAAGTTCTTGGAGCTGCGCACCAAGGAGCTGTTGTCGCTGTTGTCGACGAGCAGCGCCTTCGGGGCCTCGAGCTTGTCGAGGGCCGCGGCCAGGTTCTTGGTCTTGGCGTCGGGGACCGTGAAGTCCTTGACCACCAGCAAGTCACCGGCTTGGGCGCGAAGGCTCAGGGCCGAGCGCAGGGCGCCGGCACGGGCCTTCTTGTTGACCGAGAACTCGTAGCTGCGCGGGCGAGGTCCGTGGACCTGGCCGCCGCCACGGAAGATGTTCACGCGCCGGTTGCCGTGACGGGCGTTACCGGTGCCTTTTTGCTTGAACATCTTCGCCTTGGTCGCGCGAATCTCTCCGCGCTCCTTGGTTTTTGCATTGCCGGCGCGCTTCTTGGCGCGTTGCCAGCGAACTGCCTCCCAAAGGAGGTGTTCTTTGACCTCGGTAGCGAACACCGAATCAGAGACTTCGAGGTCTCCGACGGCTTTGCCTTCGAGATCGACCACTTTTAGTTTGGCCATTTGGGTTCTCCCTCTTGTCGCCAGGGTTGGGCTTAGTTTCTCGGGACCGGATGGTCGTGACGTCGTGCGTCGGGGTTAGGTTTTGATCTCGACGTCCACGCCGGCCGAGAGGTCCAGCTTCATCAGAGCGTCGAGGGTTTGCTTGTTGGGCTCGAGGATGTCCAGCAACCGTTTGTGGGTGCGGATCTCGAACTGCTCGCGGGACTTCTTGTCGATGAAGGGTCCGCGAAGGACGGTGTACTTGTTGATCTTGGTGGGCATCGGCACGGGGCCGACCACCTTGGATCCGGCGCGACGCGCCGTCTCGGCGATCTCGGTCGCCGACTGCTCGAGGAGCTTGTGATCGTAGCCCTTGAGCGTGATGCGAAGTTTGGTCGTATCCATCTGTCTGTCTCGTCTCTCGTGTCGAGGACTACTCGATGACCTTGGTGACGATGCCGGCGCCGACGGTGCGGCCACCTTCGCGGATGGCGAACTTCACGCCATCGCCCATGGCGATCGTCTTGCCGAGGTTCACCTCGATCTCGATGTTGTCGCCGGGCATCACCATCTCCGTGCCTTCCGGCAAGATGACCTGGCCCGTCACGTCCGTCGTGCGGAAGTAGAACTGCGGCTTGTAGCCCTTGAAGAAAGGAGTGTGGCGACCGCCCTCTTCCTTCTTCAACACGTACACCTGCGCCATGAATTTCGTGTGCGGGTTGATCGAACCCGGCTTGCACAGCACCTGGCCGCGCTCCACGTCGTCACGCTTCACGCCGCGAAGCAGCGCGCCCACGTTGTCCCCCGCTTGGCCCTGGTCGAGCAGCTTGCGGAACATCTCCACGCCCGTGCAGGTCGTCTTTTGCGTGTCGCGCAGACCGACGATCTCGATCTCGTCGCCCACGTGCAGGATCCCGCTCTCGATGCGGCCGGTCACCACCGTGCCGCGACCCGAGATCGTGAACACGTCCTCGATCGGCATCAAGAAGGCCTTGTCCAGGTCGCGCACCGGGTCCGGGATGAAGGAGTCACACGCCTCCATCAGCTCGAAGATGCACTTCGCCTCGTCCGCTTCCCAGCTCGCGCTGTTCAACGCCTTGAGCGCCGAACCGCGGATGATCGGCGTGTTGTCGCCGTCGTACTCGTACTTGCTCAGAAGCTCTTGAAGCTCCACCTCGACGAGCTCCAGCATCTCCTCGTCCTCGGCGTCCAGCTGGTCCACCTTGTTCAAGAAGACCACGATCGCCGGGATGCCCACCTGACGGCCGAGCAAGATGTGCTCGCGCGTCTGCGGCATCGGGCC
>JAUIJR010000066.1 GCA_030431075.1 Polyangia bacterium
GGCGACCACCCCCACCGTGAGCCCCACGAGCCCCACGGGCGCCAGCACCGCCCCCAACGCGCGCATCGGAGAGCGCCGCGCGCTCAGGGCCAAAAAGCCCCCCACGGTGAGCAGCACGCCGAAGCTGACGGCCAAAAAGACGTTGCTGAAGGGGTGCACGCCGTCGGTGCACTGCGCGCCGATCGTGAAGGTGTGCAGCGCCGCTGCGAGCGCCAACAACAAGCGCGACCACAGGCGCTTCGAATCCTGACGGTCGGCCCCGAAGGCGAAAGACGCGGCCCCGTAGCTCAGGGCGGCGAAGATGAACAAGGCGAGCACGGCGGACTCCAAGGGATCGAAGCGAGCGAGCGCCCCGACCGATCACGGCGAACTCAGGTATAGCCGAGAGACTCGACGGCGTGGGCGACGGCACCCCAGGTACCGCCGTCGAGTTGTGCCTCGGAGCCGTCGGCACCGATCGGCACGCCGACAAAGCCCGGCACGACCGAATAGGCGGTCTCCCCGATCAGTACGGAGCTCTCGTAGTGATCGGCGCCCATCTGCGCGAGTTCGTGGCTGGTCTTCACGGCGCCGAGGATGTCGAGCGGGTCTTGCCCTCCCCCATCGACGGCGACGAAATACACGGCCGGGTTCACGTAAAAGTTGACGCTCGGCGCGGCCGAGAGCCGCATCACATCCGCCTCGAGCGAGATCCCACCGGCCCCCATCCAACGGTCCAAGGCGCTTTGAGCCACGAAGAGGCGAGGCATGGTGCCCCCAAGATAGACGGCCCTCGGAGCCCGGACAAGCGTATTGCGGCTGCTGCGCAAGATGGCGCGAGCGTGCCCTCCCGGCTTGCGCCGGACGCCGCGGCCCCGCATAGTCGCGGGCCCAGACCTGTACAGACGCACCGGTCAGACCACGACGCTGGCCGTGTAGCCTTCGACAGCTAGGCGACGTACCCACTTGCAGGTCCCGAGCCGAGGAAACCGACGATGTCCGACAAACTTCACGCGACCACCGACGACAGCTTCCAAAGTGATGTTCTGAGCTCCGATACCCCGGTGCTCGTCGACTTCTGGGCGACCTGGTGCGGCCCCTGCAAAGCGATGGCCCCGCACCTCGAGACGCTGGCCGACGAGCTCACCGGCAAGATCAAGATCGTCAAGGTGAACGTCGACGAGAACCAAGCGACCGGCCGCAAGTACGGCATCCGCTCCTTGCCCACGCTCGTGGTGTTCAAGGGCGGCGAAGTGGTCGACACCCTCAACGGCAACCCCGGCCCCGCGAAGCTCCGCGAGTTCGTCGGTCGCCAAGTCGGCTGAGTTTTCAGCCTCATCCACCGAAGAAGGCCGGGCATGTCCCGGCCTTTTCACGTTGGCGGTCCGCGGCGCGACGCTCAGGCGAAGCAGTCCTCGAAAAAGCGCCGCATCTCCAGCCATGAGCGCGCGTCGGCGTCGGCGTCGTAGATGAGGCCGCCCGCAGTGTCGGCGGCCGCCGGGTTCGTGAAGGCGTGCTGGACCCCCGGGTAGGCGTGCAAGACCCAGTCGGCGTCGATGCGCTTCATCTCCGCGGCGAAGGCCGAGAGGTCCTCGGGCGGCACCATCGGATCGTCTTGCCCGTGCTGAATCATGAGCTTGGCCTTGGGCCGCGTCTCGAGCGGCTGCCCCACCTTGAGCAGTCCGTGGAAGCTGACGACGCCGCGCAAGTCGAGCCCCATGCGCGCGGCGATCTGCACGCACAGCCCGCCGAAGCAAAAGCCGATGGCGCCCATGCGCGAAGCGTCGACGCTCTCGAGCGCACGCACCGTCTCGAAGCTGGCCTGAATCCGCGCCCGAAGCTTCGGCGGATCCGAGAGCAGGCCCATCATCAGCTCGCGCGCACTGTCGGTGTCGTGCCCGCGCTTGCCGACGCCGTAGAGATCAACCCCCGCCGCCACGAAACCGAGCTCGGCCAAGCGACGCGCCCTCTGCTGCTCGTGCTCTCCCCGCCCCTTCCACGCGTGAAAGACGAGCACGCATGGGTGCTCGCCCTCGCCTTCGGGCCGAAGGAGCTCGATGTCGAAGTCCTCGCCGCCCAGGGTGTGCGCAATGAGTTGTGAGCGCATGGCACAGGGTAGCAAGTCGACGCCGCAACACGCCCGTCGATCCGCGTTCCGGGCCCGCAACGCGAAGGCTCTGACCGACCTACTCCAGCCCTTTCTCGAGCGAGAAGATGCCCCGCAGCTGCCCCGGGCGGTAGTCAATCGCGCGGTCGTTGGGATAGCGCTCGAGGATCAGGCCGTGCACCTCCAGGTCGATGTCCCCGCCATGGCAGGCGAGGCACTCGCCTCCGACGGGGATGCCCTTCGCGTAGCGGAAGCGCTTGCCGTCTTCGCCGTCGACGATCTCGGCGAACTCGAGTTCCTCGACCCGGTCTCCCGCGTTGGCGCGGCGCTCGAAGTCCGACAGGACCTCGGCCTCCCAGGCGTCCGGCGCGTTGTCGGGGTTGCGGAGCTTGGTCGAACGGCGACCCACCGTCCATCCGTCTTTCGAAGCTTCGGCTGCGATGGCCGGCGCCCGTAGGTTGCAGACTTCGATCGCCTTCGTGGGGCCGCCGGACTCCATGGCCGCGAGCAGCTCGCCTTTGAGCGCCTTGGCGAAGAGCGGAACTTTGACCCGCGCTTCGCTGCGCAGCGCGTCGAGCCGCGGGTCCTCGGACGGACTCGCCGCGGGCCCCGTCGCCGCCGCGGTGGCCGGCTGTGGGGTCGGATCCGCTTCGGGCTGAGGGCTGTCCTTGCAGGCCGCCGGCGTAGCGAGGAGCGTCAGGACGAGCAGCGAGCTTCGGGGCATCGGGGCTGAGTCTAGCCAGCCGCCCGGTCCCTGCCCGCGCGATCCCTGCGCTGGGTACTCGGCGCCACGCCCGCAGTGGCAACATTAGTTGCACGCGGGTACGAACGCGGCCCAGAAGCCTCTTTCCATCACAGAACATCGTTCACGAGCAACCGGGGCTAAGTCTGAGATGTCACCGACAATCACCACACTCCTTGCACAATCACGCTTGCGACATGCACCCACACCCACCTACCTTGCGCCCGCTTGGGCCGCTCAACCCCCGGCCCCCACGACATCGTGAACAAGACCATCTTCGCCACCTTCACCGTCTCGCTGCTGGGCCTCGCCGCCTGCGGCCAAGCCTACGAGGACATCGATCCGCCCGCGGAGCTCACCGACCGCTCCGCCTCGGACGAAGGCCTCCCCACCGAGACCTACTACACAGCCACCCGCGACATGCGTAAGTGCGTCAGCCCCATCTGCGGTGGCTGGTACCTGCACGCCGTCAACCGCAACCGCACGACCTGTGCCGACGGCACCACGGTGCGCTCCAGCCGGGGCTGCTATGTCTCCGAGATCGACTTCGGCGGCACCGAGCTCGCCGAGGGCGGCTTGGTCCACGGCGAGTTCGTCAAGAAGGAGTACGCGGACTTCGGGACCTGGGACACCCTGGTCGTCGACGCGATCTACAACCCGCTCTTCGACCTGCCGCACGCCTTCTTCAGCCGCTACAACCTGGTGCGCGACAACGGAATCCGCTGCTTCACCAGCCCCTGCCCCTCGACGGACATCGCCAAGCTGAACACCCCCTACGTGTGGAACGATAGCTTCACCTTCGACGAGCTCGAGGCCTTTGGTGGCGATCTGGATCAGGCCCTCGACGCCTTCTACCCGGCCTACGCCGAAGGTGGCGCCATCGTCGATAGCCACTGGCGCTCGCCGTGGTTCACCGGCAACGGCTGGGAGCTCTCGATCACGAACGTCTTCGTGCAGCAGCTTCCGAACCGAGCCATGTGCCTGACCGTGCGCGACGCCTACGACGACGACATCATCGCGTGGAACGTGGACTCGCAAGCCCAAGCCGACGCCCTCATCGGCGACCCGGCGCAGTGGCAGTGGACCGAGCTGACCGACGGTGGTTGCGCGATGCAAGCGGCCGTCACCTTGTGTTCGGCCGACTACGCGCCCTTGTGCGGCACCATCGACGTGACGATGGAGACGCAGACCTACTCGAATCAGTGCGTGCTGACCCAAGCCGTGCGCACGGCCGCCGGCGACGACGCCAAGGCCACCGGCTCCTCGGTCAAAGGCGAGTGCGAGCCCGAGCTCGAGTGTCACCTCGAGGACCCGGCCTACACCTACGTCGGTGACTCCCCCGAGCAGTGCGCGCTGATCAAGTTCAGCTGCGAGGCGGGCGAAGAGTACTTCGCCGATGACTGCGGCTGCGGCTGCTACGCGCCCCCGGCCCCGAACCCCGGTGAGCCCGGCAGCTTGTGCGGCGGATTCGCCAACGCCCAGTGCGTCGGTGGTCTCGAGTGCGTCGGCCTCGGCGAGAACGGCTCGACCGTCGGCACCTGCAGCTGCCCCGAGTTCATCAACTGCTTCCCCACCCCGGGACAGATCGGCTGCCCCAGCAACATCCAAGAGCTCTGCCCGGACTCCGCCATCGCGTGGTGATCCGAGCACGCTGAAGCGAAGTGAGAGGGCCGGGCTGGCAACAGCCCGGCCTTTTTTGCGCCTAGGGTCCGGCTGCTCTCAATCGGCCTCACCGCCCACGCAGTGGCGGTCGAGTAGCGCGATGAACTCGTCGCGCCGACGGCCCCGCGTGATCAGCCCGCCAACGCGACGCAGGCGGGTGAGGCCCCGGCCGATCGCTTGCACGAGCCAGACCGCGCCCGTCGCTAGATACATGCCATCGACATCGGCGTAGGGCACGAAGTCCTCGCGCCGCTCCCCCCAGCCGTGCGCCGGCGGACAAAATTCGGCGTGCAGGAGGGTCGAGCGTCCGTCGTGTTCGAAGCGCAACTCAGCGATGGGCGAAGGCGCATCCAGGGGTCCCGCGTAGTGGCGAAGCTGCGCCCGCACCCCCTTGCGGCTCGACACCGGCGTCCATAGCCAAGGTGCTCCGTCGGGCGGCGGCGGGGCCGGCATCGGATCCGTGTCCGCACGCCGCACCGAGGGATCCCGCGTCAAGCGCTCGAGATAGCCCTCCGCGCTCTCCCGCGTCCGAAAGCTCGCCAACGCGCCCCGGTGATGCACCAAGCCGATCGAAGCCCGCTGCGGCGGCCGTCCGCGGTAGGGCGAGTCGTCGTGGGAGCCGGCGCCGGAGCCTTGGGATGCAGACACCAGCAAAGACGCTAGCATCATCAGCCAGGCCTTCGGTGTCCCGTGAGCGAAGAATCAAGCACGGCGGCGGTCCCCTCCCCCCGCACCAAACTGCTCGTCTTGGATCTCGACGAGACGCTCGTCTATGGAAGCAAGCGTGAGTCGGATCGGGGGGGAGCGACGAGAGTAGGTCCCTACTTCGTCTACCGACGCCCCGGTGTGGAGGAGTTCATGGCCTGGGCCTTCGACTACTTCGGTGAGGTCGCTGTCTGGACCGCCGGTTCCGCTCCCTACGCGCAAGGGGTCGTGCACGATGTCCTCGGCTGCGCCGAGCGGCTCGCTTTCCTCTGGTCACAACGGCGATGCACCTACCGGATCGACCACGACACCTATGAGTACGTGTGTCTCAAAGACATCCGGAAGCTGCGCCGAGCGGGATACCGAAAGTCCCAGATCATTGCCGTCGACAACACCCCCTCGAAGTGGGCGCGCTCCTACGGGAACTTGGTCGCGGTGAGCGACTGGGAGGGTGACCCAGCGGATCGAGAGCTACGAGACCTTCGTACCTACCTCACCTGGCTCGGCTGCGTAGAGAACGTTCGCCGTATCGAAAAGCGCTGGTGGCGGGACGAGTTCGGGTCCTAGGGCCTCCCTCGCGGCCCGCTAGCATCCCCCCACGAAAAAGGCCGGGCACGGGCCCGGCCTTTAGCTCGCCATCCGCTTCGATCAGAACTCGAAGCTGGCGCCGACGCCGTAGTTGCCGAAGCCGACGACGGGGCTGACGTTGAGGTTGCCGATGGCGCGGAGCTCTTTTTCGCTGCGGATGAAGTCCTTCGCTTGTTGGCGCTCCTGCCAGATGATGATGCCGAGCAGGCCGCCAAAGACCAGCGTGGTGCCGAGCAGGGCGTCGCCCACGATGGCGCGGCGGCGGACCTTGAACGCGGCCGTGGTCACGTCGGTGGCCAGGTCCGCGTAGGTGCCGTCGTCGGCCGGGTTGTTGGGCTCGAGGCCGCTGTCGTCGAGGGCCGTCTTCGCGTCTTTCCACTCGCCGCGCGCGCCGAGGGCCAGGCCGTACATCACGCCCGTGCCGACCGCCGCCATGCCGGTGATGGCCAACACTGCGTAGGCCTTCGGCTGCCAGTAGCCGAACACCGGGCCGCGCTTGCAGACCGGACGCAGGTCGCGCTCGACCACCTCGTCGCCTTGGAGGTCCGTGCTGACTTTGTCTTCACGCGGGCCCGTGCGGCAGAACTTCTCGAAGTCGGCCTTGAGGTCGACCTCTTGCTCACCCGCGTCGAGGTTCGCGTTGAAGGCGTTCATGCCGGCCGCGGCTGCGTCCTCAAGGGCCTTTTGCTCTGCGGCGACCTCTTCGGGGGTCTTCTCGGGCTCGTCCAAGGTCGCGAGGATCTCTTTTTCCTCGTCCGTCATGGGCGCAGCCGGAACTTGGTACTCCACCGTCGCTTTCGCAATGGCCGGCGGCAGCGTGTAAATCATGATGACGTCGTCGAGCGACGCCGTGTAGCGGAAGTCGCGGACGCGCTTGTTCGCCTTGATGTCGTAGACGGTGATCGTCGCCTCGGTGCCCGGCGTCGCGCCATCGCCGAAGACGAAGAAGTCGAAGGGCTTGCGCGCGTTCTTGTTGAGGTACGCGCCGATCTTCTCGAGGCAGCTGTCCGTGGCCAGGTCGCACTTGTTCTTCTCGGCCGCCTCGGCGCCCGAGCGCTTCACGCCGGTGACCTCGTAGCCTTGGCCTTGCAGGGCGTAGAGGATCGACTCGCGCAGCTCGGGGCCCATCGCCGGGTCGCCACCGAACTTGAGCAGGGCGACGTTGCCACCGACCTCGCCCGCCGCTTCGGCCGGGGCTTCGGCTTCGCCTTCGGCCGGCGGGGCCGCCAAGGCGGGCAGCGGCGCGAGGCCCACCGCGAGCGCCAACGCGGAGCAGAGAAGAGAGCGACCCAAGGCCGGGAGTTCGGGGGCGGAAAAGCGAGTCATCGGTTGCCTGAGCGAAGTGAAACGGGCCGTGGCGCCATCTTGGACGGTTGGGCCGGGCCCGGCTGGCGAGCGCGGATGATAGCGGCCGCTCCGGGCCGGCTCAACCGTCGAAAATGGCGCCCCAGCGGGGTTTGGGGGCACGAATCGGGGGCTGAGCCTCGATCGCCGACCGCGCCCGTGAGCTGGGTGCGCGCCTCAGGACTCGCCGGTCCCGGGTCGATCTCCAGCCGCTTTCTCGGCGCGTGGCGTGGCTGCGCGGCCCTGCGAAGCGCGGGTGCGCTCGCGCCACGCCCACAGGCTGTAGATGCCCCATGCACCCGCGACCAACGCGACCGCCCACACCGGCTTACGCAAGGCCAACCACGCGACCAGGGCCGAGGCGATCCATTGCCAGGCCCCCCGCGGCTCTTGCGACGCCGGGTCGCTCACGGTCGCGCGCGCCGCTCCAAAGAAGAGCAGGAGCGCGAGCATCGCGCTGAGGGTCACGAGGAACTCGAAGTGTGTAGCGCTCACCAGGCCGAGTCGATGCGCGATGGCCGAGGCCAGCTCGGGCCACTGCCCCGGCTCGAGGCGCCACGCGTCGAGCTCGGTGGTCGGGGCCAAGGCGAGGCCTCCGACGATCGCTATCAGGGCAAAGACGGTGCCGGCCAAGGCGGCCCCGTCGACCAGAGGCGAGGGCCTTTCGTCGCGCGGGGCCGCGGCAAAGATGAGGGCGAAGGCGGTGAGGCAAGCGACCATCCAGAGCAGTGGCCACAGCAGCCCCCACACGCCCTCGCTGTCCGCTTGGGGTTCCACCCACCGTGCGGCGAAGGCCTCGAGCCCCACCCCCTCGCTACCCGGCAGCTCGGTGTAGCCGGGCCAGGCCGCCGACAAGCCGAGGCCCACGCCCGCTTGCGAGGCATGTTTGCGTGGGCAGTTTCCCGCCGCGGTCGAGCGTGGTGCTTCGCCGATCAATCGGCCCGGGCAAACGCTGTAGAGGATGGCGCGTCGACCGTAGTCCCCCGAGACGATGACCAAGCCCAGACCCGAACTC
The DNA here is from genome assembly GCA_030431075.1 of Polyangia bacterium. Lineage (GTDB taxonomy): Bacteria > Myxococcota_A > Polyangia > Nannocystales > Nannocystaceae > JAUIJR01. The sequence continues at coordinate 8,143 of JAUIJR010000066.1, forward strand.
AGCTTCGCGCCCTCCCCTGGCTGGGCGCCGGCGGCCAGCTGGGTGGCCGAGTGGGCGCGGACCGTGGCCTGGGCCAAGGCTCGGTGCGCACGGATCCTCGCCGCCGTCTCGGACAAGGGGATGCCGGGGTCGTCGAGGGGCTCGAGTCGATGGGCCGCCGCGCGCAAGCTGCCTTCGATGCGGGCGGCCAGGGCTTCGACCTCGTAGCCCATTGCGGGTGCCTCGGCGCCGCCCCAGGCTTCGCGCACCTCGTCAGGTACCTCTTCGGGGCGCGGCTCCACACGATCGTCGAGAACGAAGTCGAGGGTGCGGCCCGGCGCGTAGGCGAGTGAGAAAGACTGGCCTGGGTTGGCCCCCAGCACTTGGCTGCCCCGGATCATCGCGTGGTTTCGAGGCTCGCTCGCCTCGCGGGACTCGGCGAAGGCGGCGACGCCGATCCACACCGGCACGATCAGCAGCAGCCGAAGCGCCCGCGGCCAACGCAAAAAGGGCCGTGGCGCGAAGGCCAAGGCCAAGATGGGCACGAGACACCAGATCGCCTGGGCGCGCGCGACCAAGACCGCCGCGGCTGCGCCGGCGAAGCAGCCCAGCAAGAGCACCCGCAAGAGGGCCGAGGCCCGGGGCCCCGGCCTCGCGTCCGTCGGCGGCTCGAAGGCCGCGACGACGAGCACCAAAAAGCAGTAGGCCAAACTCAATGGCGTGCTCGCGGCCAGCACCGTGAACAGCGCCGTGAACACGGCGAGCCGGCGGGCCAAGGGCGACACCCCGACACGCTATCAGGACTGGCTCAGGGACTGCAGCCCGGAGACGGCGTCGTGATACTCGCGGACCAAGTCCTCGACGATGGCTTCGATGGACTTGGTGGCGTGCACCTCGGCCACGCCGTGTCCGGCCGACCAGATGTCGCGCCAGCGCTTGGCCTCGGCCGGGCCGTGCCCGGCCTCGTGCGCGTCGGGCAAGGTGGCGGCCAAGAAGTTCGCGTGCACCCCGGAGACCTTGTCGGTGTAGACGATGTCCTCGGGTCCGGCGTCGACGACCATCTTCTTGTAGCCCTCGGGTGCCCCACACTCCGTGGAGGCGATGAAGCGCGTGCCCATGTAGACGAGCTCGGCGCCGAGGGCCAAGCTCGCCGCGATCTGGCGACCGGTAGAGATGCAACCGGCGGCCAAGATGGGCACCTGTAGCGACTCGCGCAGGTAGGGGATCAGCGCGTAGGGGCTGATCCGTCCCGCGTGTCCGCCGGCGCCGGCCGCCACCCCGATGATCCCATCGACCCCCGCGGACACGGCCTTCTTGCCGTGGGTCAAGTTCGTCACGTCGTGAAAGACCTGCGCACCTTTGGCCCGGGCGCGCTTCACAAACTCGGTCGGGTTGCCGTAGCTGGTCAGCCACACCGGCACGTCGAACTCCTCGCACAGCTCGACGTCTTGCTGGAGGCGCGCCGGATCCGTGAGGCGGATCGTCATGTTGATGGCGAAGGGCTTGTCGGTCCGGGCCCGGATCCACTCGAGATCGGCCCGCAGGGCCTCGGCCGTCCGCGCGTTGAGAGAGGGCATCGACCCCAAGATCCCCGCCTCGGCGCAGGCCACGATCATCTCTTTGTTCGAGATGATGAACATCGGGGCCGCGACGATGGGGTAGCGCAGGCCGAGTTTGCGCGACAAAGGGGTCGAAAAGGCGGTCATGCGGGCCCGAGTGTACCCGCCTCGGAGCGCCCCCGCGGGCCCCCTGCGCCGGCGGCCTTTGCTACTCTCGACCCGCTTGACGCACGTCATCGAAGACCGGGAGGCCCTCCCCCTCTTGTGCCTGCGCGGTGCCGCGCCCTTGCCGGGTGCCACCTTGCCGGTGGATCTCGCGCGGCCCGCTTCCATCGGCGCCGTCCGCCGGGCCAACGCCTACAACCGCGACGACCCGCGCCACAACCGCCTGGTGGTCACCGTGCAGCGCGACCCCCTGACCGACCGGCCGGGGCTCGACGACCTGCACTCCGTCGCCGTGGTCGGCGTGCTCGAAGAGATTCTCCACGGCCTGCCCGGTCGCATGACCGTGCTCCTGCGCTGCGGACCTCGGGTCACGATCCGCAACGAGCAGCGGGTCGGCGCCTACTCGATGGTCACCCACACGCCGGTGATCGAGGTCAATGACGACACGGCCATGGCCTTTGCGCTCGCCAACGCGCTGCAGGAGCTGATCAAGCGCTACGACGCACTGCTGCCGGTCAAGGCCAAGACCGAGCTACGCGAGCGCCGGCGCCAAGAGCTCGAGCGGATCCGCAACCCGGGTCGCGTCGCGGACTTCGCGGCGAGCCACGTGGACATCGACGAGACGACCCGCATCGAGCTGCTGATGATGCCCGACGTCGAGGCACGCCTGCGCCGTGTGATCAGCTCGATCTCCCACGCGGCGCAGACCCTGCAGGTACAGCGCGACATCGACAAAGCGGTGCGCGAGCATCTGAGCCAGCACGAGCACGAGGCCGTCTTGCGCCACAAGATGCGCGCCATCAAAGCCGAGCTCGACGACGACGACGACGGAGGCAGCGAGCTCGAGCACCTCACCCAACGCCTCGCGGCCAAAGACCTCGACGACGAGATGCTGGGCTTGGTCAAAAAAGAGCTCGCTCGTCTCGCGCGGATGAACCCGCAAAGCGGCGAGGCCAACGTCGCGCGGACTTGGCTCGAGTGCGTCGCCGACTTGCCGTGGGGCAAAGACGCCCGCAGCCCCGAGCGCGTCGACATCGAAGACGCGCGCGCGCGCCTCGAGTCTGGGCACCACGGGCTGACCAAGGTCAAACGGCGCATCATCGAGCACCTTTGCGTACGCAAGCTCGCGCCCAATCGTCGCGGGCCCATCTTGTGCTTCGCCGGCCCTCCCGGGGTCGGCAAGACGAGCTTGGCCAAGTCCATCGCGCAGACCCTGGGACGAGAGTTCTCCCGCATCAGCTTGGGTGGCGTGCGCGACGACGCCGAGATCCGCGGTCACCGTCGGACCTACGTCGGTGCCCAGCCCGGTCGCTTCATCTCGGCCTTGCGGCGCGTGAAGGTGGCGAACCCGGTCATCTTGCTCGACGAGATCGACAAGCTCTCCGAGCCCGGGGTCCGCGGCGATCCGGCCGCCGCCTTGCTCGAGGCCCTCGACCCCGAACAAAACGACGCCTTCGAGGATCACTACCTCGGCGCGCCCTTCGACCTCTCGCAGGTGATGTTCATCTGCACGGCCAACGACGTCTCCCGGATCCCGGGGCCTTTGCTCGATCGCCTCGAGCTGATCGAGCTCGGCGGATACACCGTCGAAGAGAAGATCGAGATCGCCCGCAACCACCTGCTCCCGCACGAACTCGCGTCCCACGGCCTCACCCACAAAGGCGGGACCGAGCTGGTGATCGGCGACGAGCTCCTCGAGACCCTCGCCACCACCTACACGCGCGAGTCCGGCGTTCGCAATCTTCGCCGCGCGATCGAGGGCTTGCTGCGCCACGTCGCGGTGACCCTCGCCGAAGAGGGAAAGACCGGGACCAGCCCGGCCCGTATCGAAGCCGACGCAGCGATGCTCGTCGACGCGCTGGGGCCCGCCCCCTACACGGCGGAGGAGATGGGGGACGCGCCGCGGATCGGCGTGGTCACCGGCTTGGGCTGGACCCCCACCGGCGGCCGCCTCTTGTTCATCGAGGCCAATCGCACCCACGGCGAGGGAAAGCTACGCATGACCGGGCGCCTCGGCGACGTGATGCGCGAGTCGGCCCAGGCCGCCGCGAGCTATCTGCGCGCCAACCCCGGCGTCGCGGGCCTCGAGAGCTTCTCGCTGGACAATCACGACCTACACATCCACCTGCCGGCCGGCGCCGTCCCCAAAGACGGTCCCAGCGCGGGGGTCGGCTTGGTCACCGCCGTCGCATCCCTGCTCAGCCGTCGCCCCGTGCGCAACGACCTCGCGATGACCGGCGAGATCACCTTGCGCGGACAAGTGATGCCCGTCGGTGGCATCCGCGAGAAGGTGCTCGCCGCGCACCGAGCGGGCATCCGCGAGATCATCTTGCCGGCCCTCAACAAAAAGGACGAGCTCGAGATCCCGGAGGCGGCACGCAAAGACTTGCAGCTACGCTACGTCTCGCGCATCGAAGAGGTACTCGGCATCGCGCTGCTCGATCCCGAGCCGCGGGCCAGCGCGGCCTGAATTCGACACCCCGCCTGATCTTTGCGGCTCTCGCCAGCGTAGGAGCGAAATGGGAGCTACCCTCGCGCCGTGACCGAGCTCGTCGTCCACCACCTCGACCATTCCCGATCCACGCGCGTGCTTTGGCTGCTCGCCGAGCTGGGGGTCGACTACGAGCTGAAGATCCACCAACGCGACGCGAACATGCGCGCGCCCGAGGCGATGCGAAAGCTCCATCCCCTGGGCAAATCGCCCATCGTGGTTCACGGCGAACGCGTACTGGCCGAGTCGGGCGCCGTGCTCGAGTACCTGGTCGACGAATTCGACGCCGAGCATCGCTTGCGCCCCGCGAGCGATGACCCCGCCTACCTCGACTACCGCTACTGGATGCACTACGCCGAGGGTTCTTTGATGTCGCCTCTGCTCGTCCGCCTGATCATGGACAAGGTGCGCACGGCTCCCCTGCCCTTTTTCATCAAGCCCATCGCCAAGGGTGTCGCCGGCAAGGTCGAAGAGACCTTCACCCGACCCGAACTCGAACGTCACGCCGCCTACCTCAACGACGCGCTGGCCGAGCGCCCCTTTTTCGCCGGTGAGCAGTTCAGCGCGGCCGACATCCAGATGATCTACGGAGTCGAGGCCCTGGTCACGCGTGGCCGCGTCCAGACCGATGTCTCTCGCCTCTCGCGCTGGCTGGACGGCTGCCGCGCCCGCCCGGCCTTCCAAGCCGCCCTCGAGCGCGGCGGGCCCCTCATCCCGGACTGAGCCCGGCCGGATCCCAGAGCGGGGCCAGCTCGACCCCGCCCTAGTTGTCCGGAGCGCCGGCCGCGATCCAGTCGCGCACCGCGGCCACCAGGCCCGGGTCCAAGAGCACCGGGGCGTTGCGCGGCATGTGGTTGCGGACCTGTCCACCTTCGGTGGTGGGCTCGCACTTGCTGATGACCTGCATGAACCAGGAATTGTCCGGGTTGCCCGGGTCGATCAGCGGCATGTCGGTGTCGGCCTTGTTCTCGTGGGCCAAGAGCTCGGCGCGCAGGGTCGGCGAGGTGAAGTCGATGTCCCCGGCCGCGGCCTTGCCGTGGCAGCTCGAGAAGTTGCAGGCGGGCACGAAGACGTTGGCCCGCAGCGAGGTCAAGGTGGCGTCGACGAGCGCCGTCGCGTCGGCGGGCGTGTCCTCGCACTCGGGTACCGGCGGGAGCCCTTGGTCGTCGGGATCGCTGGGGGGGATGTAGAACTCGCCGTCGATCTCTTCTTGGGTCGGCGGCCCCTGGCGGGGGTTCTTCGACAAGGAGAGGGAGACGCAGCCCCCTTCGTACACGACCACTTCGTCCTCGACCCCGAACACGCCGTCGTTTTCGAGCACGGTGTTCTCGAGCAGGCGCTCCGACTCGGCGAGTCCGAGCATCACGCACATCTCTTGGTCGCCGATACCCCAGCCGACTTCTTCGTTGGTGAAGTTGTCGTAGCCGCAGGAGAACTCGACGCCCGTCGCGCCCGTGAAGTCGATCGGCGGGAAGAAGACGCGACCGTTGGCCTCGGCATCGAAGCCGTTGAGTTCATAGAGGACCTCGCCGTCCCGTTCGCCGCCCATCATCTTGAGCTGAAAGAAATTGCCAAGGTAGTGGTAGTGCGGAAGCACGTAGTGCAGCTTGATGTCCAGGGGGCGCCCCGTAGCCTGCTCGTAGCGGAAGTTCATGTCGCACTGGCTGCGGAAGTGCGACTGCGCCATCGGTGGGATCGTCAAGTCCAAGAAAGAGAGGCGCATCGGCGTGAGCACCGTCTCCACATCCATCGGATGGATGATCTCGAGGCTCATGCGCAGCTCGGTCTCGACCTCACGCGGGGCGAGGTTCAGCGCGTGCGTCCCGCCGACGATCGTGTGGTGCGGCGGGATCTTGATCACCGCGCCCTCGTTGAGCTGCTGGACTTCGAGCCAGCTCTGCGTCGACTGGGCGTAGAGCACGGTGCCCGCCGTCGCCGACTTGATCTCCTCGAAGTCACGCTCGGAACACTTCCAAAAGCCATCGGGACCCGGGTAGGTGCCGTCGGGAACGACGAACCAATTGCTGTGGTGCCACGCGCCGGTGTTCGCCAAGGTCACCGTGTTGACGTAGACGGCCTCTTCGTTGTTGAGGGTCCACGAAACGCAGGGCTCCGACTCTTCGAAGGCATCGAGGGTCAAGGTCCCAAAGCTGTGCGTGACGGTCGCGCGGTTGGGGTCTTCGATGCCCGTCTCCCCCTCGGACTCGCCTGCCTCCTCGTTGGGGCGACTGTCGTCTCCGCCGACCAAAAAGTCGTCGTCCGTGCAGCCGGCCCACGGCAGCAGCAGACACATCGCGGACACACGAATCCAGTGGTGACTCACGCAGCTCACGCTCGGACGATACCAAAATCGCGGGAAAAGACGGCGGAGACATCGTTTTGCGCCCGCGTTCACCGGCCCCTCGGCACGCTTGGCGAGCGTGCGCGTCGGCGCGCGAACTCGAGGCTGGAGGACTCAAACTCTGCGCATCCGCGCCCGTCGTCGCCGCCAAAAACACACCAAGGCCAGCCAGGCCAGCGCGGGCGCGCCTCGGTCGGTCACGCGGCAAGCGCCGCCCGACCCACTGTCCGTGGTGGCGCCGGTCTCGCCGTCGCCGTCTTCGGAGCCGCCGCTCTCCTCGCCGCTCGCCTCCCCGCCCGATTCGGACTCACTGCCGGGCTCGGCCAGTACGGATATTTTTCGACGCGGGTAGGCCGAGAACTCTCGCGACATTGGATCGACGATGCGGATCCGCAAGTCCAACTCCTCGCCCGCCGCTTCGGCCGGGGCGAAGAAGTCGACGCTGAAGCTCTCCCCCTCGACGCTTGCGCTCGCGAACTCCTGCCAATCATCTTCGCCGACGAGGCGCCACTCGTAGTGGGCTTGGCTGCCCTCCATCGCGCGCACACAACCGGCGAACTCGAAGGCCTCCTCGACGGAGGCCAGGGCATCGAGGGTCTCGCGCGCGACCGTCACCGCCGCGGCCGGAGGGTTGTCCGCTGCGAGCGTGTCCACCACCAGCACCACCCCCTCGCGTGGGATCCACAAGTTGAGCGGCGGTTCCCAGGTGTAACCCGCGACGATGTACGCGCCCTCCTCGAGGCCCGTCGTGTCCCAGTCGACGCCCATGGCCGCTTGGGCCATGGTGATCGGCACGCGCGCCTCGTCGGCCGTGATGCGGGTCATCGCCGGGCCCCAGATCGCGTGACTGTCGACCACCTGATCGGGCCCGAGCTCGCCGAGATCGTCGAGCTCCGCATCGAGGGCGCGTTGCAAGTCCGCCTCGCTGAGGTAGCGCGGCAGCTTCTCGCTGCCGGGCCAGTGCCGATCGAACGCGAGGAACTGGTGTGTCCGCGAGTCGGGGAGTTCGTCGATGGTGAGTTCGGTGTCGTCCGCATCGACCCCGTACTCGAGGTGAATCCGCGGGTCGGTCTGCCGCTCGACGATCGTCAAGCAGCTGCCCTCGGCCCACACCACGGGGGTGCGAGGGTGCACGCTGTTGCCCGCCCAAAGCAAAGCGGGCCACGCCGCCGAAGCGACGCAGCCCGCGACTAGCAGTCTCTTTCGAGTGCTAGGCGTCGACACACTCGGCCGGGGTCACGTCACCGGTGGTGATGTCCACGTCGGTGGCCTGGCAGGTCTGGCCGGCGTCGCAGTCCGCGTCGACGGCACACTCGCCACAAACGCCGAGCTGGGCGAGGCCCATGATGTCGACCTCGGCACACAGGCCGCTCTCGCAGGCCATGTCGCCGGAGCCGTCGAGGTCGCAGCCCTCGCCGTCGAGCACGGTGCCCGGCACGACGCAGGTGCGGTCGCCGGTGAAGTTGGCCACATCGTAGTTGATGGTGCACAGCTCGCCGTTGTCGCAGTCGGCGTCCGAACCACAGGTCGAGCAGGTGCTCGCGGTGAGGATGCCGGCCACGTCGAGGATCAGCTCGCAGCTCAGGTCGGTCTGGCAGACATCGTCGGTCTCACAACCGCCGCCGAGCTCACCCTCGTTGCAGGTCGAGCCGGTGCTGGCCAGCGGGTTGGGGATCGAGCAGCCGCCGTCCGGGCAATCGGAGTCGTCGGTGCACTCGCCGCAAAGGCCACCGAGCACGGGGACCAAGAAGCACTGCCCCGACATGCACTCCATGTCGGCGGCACACGAGGCGCCATCGGGGAGGTCGGTCGGGCCGGTGTCGCCGTCGCCGTCGCCGTCGCCGCTGGTGCTGGTTTCGGAGGTGGTGCTATCGCCGTCGCCGTCACCGTCACCGGTGGTGCTGGAGCTTTCGCTGTCGGTGCCGGTGCCGCTCTCCGAGGTGGAGTCGCCGTCACCATCGCCGTCTCCACTGGTGGAGCCGCAGGCGGGGAAGAGAGTCAACGCGGTCGCAACGACCACAACGCGGGAAATGGAAGAACGCAGGGACATGTCTTTTTGAATCCTCTTGGGTGGGAGTCCGCGCAAATCGTACCCCAAAGAACCAAGTTCCGTGGACATCCAAGGCGCTACAACTCACATCTGCGCCACTTGCGCATCTCGCTTGGATCCGCGCGCCCGGCGTCGGACAATGCCGCCGAGGTCCGAACTCGGGACGATGGAAGGTGAACTCGAACAGCTCGCAGGCGGCAGCTTGCACGGGCGAGTGGTCGTCGCCCACCTCGACTGGGGCCGTCAGCGCCTGGGGCAAGTGGCGTGGGCGCGCCTGCACGAGGGCCTGCCCTCGGCTCTGGCTCGCTGGCTGGACGCCGGCATCGACCCCCATGCTTGGTACCCCTTTGCGGACTGCGTGGCCCTCGACCGTGCCGTCGCGGCCGCCCTCCCCGAGCCGCCCCGTCAAAGTTGGCGCGCGATGGGTCGGCACTCTGCCTCCATGAACCTGCTGATGGACGGCGCCCCCCACATCGCCGATCCGCACGAGGTCCTGCGTCGCGACACGATGCTGCAGGGCAAC
>JAUIJR010000067.1 GCA_030431075.1 Polyangia bacterium
CCTTCGGCGCGATCGGACCCCTGATCTGCTTGGCGCTCGGCTTTGGCGAGACCTGGGCGGTCGGGGTCTTGGCGGCCACGGCGGTGCTGATGGCGATTCCGACCCTCCTGATCTTGTCGCTCGTCCGCAAGGGCTTGGCCGCCCGGGTGATGCGTCTGGTGTCGAAGCTGCCCGGCGCCTTCGTGTCCAAGCGCCGAGAAAAGTGGCGCGCCTGGGCCGAGCGCCTCGACACGCACCTAGCCTCCGCTGTCGGGGAGCGCCGCGGGGACTACGCGCGCTTGTTGGGCTTTCGCTTCTTGGGCCAGACGATCCGCGTGCTCGAGCTATGGATGGTGGTCGAGCTGCTGGACCTCCCCGGCGGCATCTTGACGGCCGTCCTCTACAACGCGACGAGCCGCGCGGTGGAACAGCTGGCCCCCTTCATCCCCGGCCGCCTGGGCGTGATGGAAGGTGTGTCGATGGCGGTCTTCGCGAGCTTGGGCCTGACCGGCGAAGCCGGCTTGCAGATGGCCTTGACCCTGCGGATCCGCTACTTCGTGAACCTGATCGTCAGCTACAGCGCGTTGACGCGACTGGACGCCTTGGCGCAAAAATACCCCGCCCGCAGCGAAGCGGAGCGTGAGGGCAAGACACCTCCCGCGCTCGAGAGCGAGACCGAACCCGAGACCCCATGAGCTGGCTCGACAAAGAGCGCCTGGCGAAGCTGCGCCAAAAACAAGAGTCGGCCTTCACGCCGGTGTTCTTGCACCGCCCGATGGCGATCCTCTTGCTGATCCCCATCGCGGACTGGAAGTTCGTGACGCCGAACGGGCTGACGACGGCGAACATCTTGATGCGCTTGGTCGCCGCCTTCTTGTTGTGGCCGGTGCAGCTGGGCGGCTTGGCCCCCTCGCTGGCGCTGACCTGGACGGCGGTGATCTTGTGGCACCTGGGCGGCGCACTCGATGCGGCCGACGGCGCGCTGGCCCGCTACCGCGGACAAGGCTCGGCCTTCGGCCGCTTTTACGACAAGGTCTCGGATCGCCTGGTCACCTTGGTGATGATGCTGGCGATCGTGTCGCGGGCCTTCTACGCGACGGACGAACTCATCTACGTGCTGCTCGGCATGGCCTACGTGGCCGTGATGAGCGCGACCTCGGTGGCCAAGTGGATCGAGCTGGGCATGGAAGCCGAGCGCGCCACCGCCAAGGCGGCCGATCCCCAAGAGGTCGAAGCCCCCGAGCGCAGCTTCGGCGACTGGCTGATCTACCTCGGCAAGAAGTTCCCCAACCTCCTCTTCGTCACGGAGATGGACCTGCCCTTGTGGGGCAGCGTCGCCGTCTTGCTCGGCTGGGAACACTGGTTGTTGGTGTACTTGGCCTGCACCTCGGTGCCCTATGGCCTGGTCGCCATCGCCCGCCGCGCGCGCCGGGTGTGGCTGTGGGATCAAGAAAAGGGCTGAGGGCGCGCAACGAAAAAGGGGCCGGCACGCGCCGACCCCTTTGCTTCATCTAGACCGTCGCGTCTCAGTCGCGGCGGCGGCGGGCGGCGCCGAGCAGGCCGAGGCCGAAGAACAGAGCCATGATGCCGCCGAAGCTGCGGTCGGGGTCCATGGTGGCGCCGCAGGAGATCATGCCTTCGGCTTCGCAGCGGCCGTTGGAGCACTCGGCGGAGCCGCTGACCTCGATGTTGAGCTCGGCCGCGAGGGCAGCGAGGCAGGCCTGGACGTCGTCGAAGGCGACATACTGGCCGTTGCAGAAGAGCGCGCCTTGGGGCTGGGTGCACTGCACCTCGCAGCCGCCTTGCATGTCGGCTTCGCAGGAGACTTGGAGATCGGCTTGGCAGTCGATCTGGCAGTCGAAGTTGGCCTCGGCCGTGCACGAGCCGCCGCAGCAGCCGTTGCACTGGGCGACGCAGTCGGCGCTCGGGGGCACCACTTCGCACTCGGCTTCGCACTCGGTCGAGCACGAGGCCTCGCAACCGGCGCTGCACTGGGCTTCGCACTCGGCCGAGTTCGCGTCGGCCGAGCACTTGGCCGAGCAGTCGGCGTCGCAGCTGGCCGAGCAGTCGGTCTCGCAAGCGGCCGCGCAGTCGAAGCTGCCCGGGTTCACCTCGCACTGCGCTTCGCAGTTGGGCTGACAGTTCGTCGTACAGCTGACCTCGGCGTCGAGTCCACACTGCCCGCGACACTCGAGCGAGCCGCGGCCCGCACAAGCCAGCTCGAAGCTCGCCGGCTCACAGGCGGCTTCGCAACCGCCCGAGGTCTTGAACTCGCAAGAGGCACCGGCCGACAAGTTGATGTTGCCGCAGGCTTCGATGCCGGCTTCGGCGTCGAAGGACGCGAAGGCGAGCGCCGCGAAGGCGGCCGAGGGAATCAGGAACTTCAGGGAACGGGACAGCTTCGACATTTCAATCTCTTTTGTTCTTTGGGGGGCCGGGTCGTGCGGCTTGTGACGCAGCCGAGCGACGCCTATGCAAATCCTAGCGACTTGCCGCAACTCGATCAGCCGGCGAATTTGTCAGGGTGCGAGCCTGTTTCCATGACATCGCTGTCGCGGCGCAAAGGCGCCGTCGCCTAGATCGGCGCTTTGCGGCGCTCCGCGGCGCTTTTGCTCGATCACCGCCGCACTTCGAGCACCACGGGAAAAACACCCAGGCCCAAGCCCAAGTCGGGGCGGCGGCGGTCGTCGTGGGCGAGCAAGTCGAGCTGCAAGTCGAGGTCGAGGCCGATGGCGAGGTTCTCGAGCAAGAAGAGGCGCAAGCCGGCGCCCGTCTCCAAGCCGACGTGCACCGTGTAGTTGCGCGTGGACTCGACGCGCTCGGTCGGATGGAACCAGGGGCCCGCGGCCAGGCCGGCGTGGAGTACGGGGGCGATCCAGGGCTTTTTGTCGAAGACCGGCATCCAGCGGTAGCCGAGGCCCACGCTCGCGCCGGCCACCGTGCCGCCGCGACAGTCGCCGAGACATGCGTCGGACTTGGCGAAAAGGTCGGGGGCCAGGACGTGACGTCGGCCACGGTCGAGCAGGGCCGAGGCGCGCAGCCATAGGTGGTGGTTGCGGGTGAAGGCGTGCACCCAGCCGAGCTCGATGCGGACGCGTGGGCGGTAGGCGATGAGGCCCCACTGCATCGGCATACGCAGGGTGAAGGCGTCGCCGCCGCGGACGATGGCCGGCCAGCTGAAGTCTTTCGAGCTCTCGGTCGAGCCTTCGGCTTGGGCCTCGGCTTGCGTGCTCGCGGGCGGTGCCGCCCTCGCCGGCATGGGCATCACCAGCGCAAGCAGGCAGGCAGTGAGCCCGACGCCCCTTGTTTGGCCTTTGCTTTGGCCTTTGCGCGCGCTCGGCACTTCGTCTCGACGCATAGCCCGGGCGCGCGCTTCCTCCAATTTTGCGGGTTGGCCCGCCCCTGCGAACGAGACCTGCCTCTCATCTGTGCACGGCGCGGGCGCCAAAAGCGGAGGGGCCCGCGTGGTATGACCGGCCCATGGCGCGCTCTGCCCAGCCCTACGTGCTCGACATCGATCATCTCTTGACCGAAGAGGAGCGCTTGACCTGGAAGGCCGCGCGCGAGTTTTGCGACGCCAAGATCCGCCCCGTCATCGAAAAGCACTACGAGGCCGGGACCTTCCCCAAAGAGTTGATCCCCCAGTTCGCCGAAATGGGCTTTTTGGGCGCCTCGCTCGAGGGCTACGGCTGCGCGGGCATGAACCCCGTGGCCTACGGCTTGATCAACCTCGAGCTCGAGCGCCAGGACTCCGGGATCCGCAGCTTTTGCTCGGTGCAGACCGCCTTGTGCATGTGGCCGATCTTCGCCTACGGCACCGACGCTCAAAAAGATCGCTGGCTGCCGGGCATGGCCAAAGGCGAGCTGATCGGCTGCTTTGGACTCACCGAGCCCAACGCCGGCAGCGACCCGGGCTCGATGCGCACGCACGCCAAGCAAGACGGGCCCGACGGCGACTACATCTTGAACGGCCAAAAGATGTGGATCACCAACAGCCCGATCGCGGACGTGATGATCGTGTGGGCCAAGACCCTCGATCACGGCAGCGACAGCCCGGTGATCCGCGGCTTTTTGGTCGAGCGCGACTTCAAGGGCGTGAGCACCCCCGAGGTGCACGGCAAGCTCAGCTTGCGTGCCTCGATCACCGGCGAGATCGTTCTCGACGAGGTCCGCGTGCCCAAGGAGAACCTGCTGCCCAAGGTGCAGGGGCTCAAAGGTCCGCTGGGTTGCCTGACCCAGGCGCGCTACGGGATCGGCTGGGGTGGCGTCGGTGCGGCCATGGGCTGCTACGAGGGCGCGCGCCAGTACACGATGGACCGCGTGCAGTTCGACCGCCCCATCGCGGGCTTTCAGCTCACCCAGCAAAAGCTGGTCGAGATGCACAACGACATCACCAAGGGCCTGCTTTTGGCCCTGCACTGCGGGCGCCTCAAGCAGCAAGGCAAGCTCACCCCCATCGGGGTCTCCATGCTCAAGCGCGACAACGTGCGCTTGGGCCTCGAGACGGCCCGCGTCGCTCGCTCCATGCTCGGCGGCAACGGGATCATGGGCGAGTTCCACATCATGCGCCACGTGTGCAACCTCGAGACCGTCTACACCTACGAGGGCACCCACGAGGTGCACACCCTGGCCATCGGCCGGGCCATCACCGGGCTGAACGCCTTCAGCTGAACGCCCGGACGAGAGCAAAGCGCGCATCCTCGCGCCGGCGGGTCGCTGCGCTTCCCCGCTGGCCACCTGCCCCCACACCCTGCACAATGCGCCCGTGGGGCCCCTCGCCCGCCTCGCATCGCGCCTGGCCGATGCTCTGACTCGCAGCCGCGCGCGCGCAGCTGCGACGGTGATCGTCGCCTTGCTCGTGGCCCTCGCCGCGGGCTGGTGGGGCGCCCAGATCCGCATCAACGCGGATCTCAAGGCCCTGCTGCCCCCCGAGGCCCCCAGCGTGCGGGCCCTCGACGAGCTCGGGGCGCGCATGGGCTCGACCGAGACCTTTCGCGTCGCCATCGAAGAGCCGGATGAGGCGCAGCGCAAAGCCATGGCGGCCGGCTTGGCCGAAGAGATCGGCGGCTGGTCGGAGACCTTGCTGCTCTACGCTGAGCGCGACTACACCCCGCTGCGGGACAGCGCCCTTTACTACCTCGAGGTCGAAAAGCTCGAGGAGCTGCGCGACGAGCTGAAGACCCGCCGCCAAAAGGCCATCGCCAAGGGCGTCGGCAGCGGTATCGGCGGCGGCGACATCGACCCCAGCGCGGTGATCGTCGAGGGCGACGACTGGGACACCGGCTTCGACGAAGATCCGGATCCCCCCACGCCCGCGGACCCCGAGGGCGGCAACGACCCTGAGGGCGAGCCCGACGAACCCCAGACCCTCGCCGAGTGGATGGACGAGGCGCGGGCCGAGCTCGGCGAGCGGGCTCCGCTCAAAGAGCGCGAGCTCGATCTGATCTGGCCGACGCGCGACGAGGCGGGCCGCTTGATCTGGGAGACGAAGGTCAGCGCGCCCTACCTGAGCTCATCGGGCGTGGTGCAGGTCGTCAGCGCCGAGCTCACGGTCCCGAGCACCGATGTCGGCTTCGCCCAGCAGCTCGGCGCCCGCGTCGATCGACGGGTGGCCGCCCTCAAGGCCGAGGGCATCGCCCCCGACGCGCGGGTGCAGGTGGTCGCCGCCTACAACGTCTCGAAAGAGATCAACGTCGTGCTGCGCGACGCCAAGCGGGCCACGGCCGTCTCCGGCGCGCTGGTGATCTTGGTGCTGGTGCTCGGCTTTCGCCGCCTGCGCAGCTTGTTGTTGGTGCTCTTGCCGATGGTCGTCGCCACGGGCCTGACGCTGGCCGTCTCGCGCCTGATCGTCGACGAGCTCAACGCGCTGACCGTCTTTTTGTTCGCGGTGCTCTTTGGCATGGGCGTCGACTTTTCGGTGCACCTCTACGCCTTGCGCCGTCACGCCCCCGACCGCGCCTGGGGCAAGATCATCGGCGCACACCTGCGGCCCTTGGCCTCGACCATGCTCACGACCTCCGGCAGCTTGAGCATCTTGTTGCTGGCCGACTTCAAGGCCTTTCGGGAGTTTGGCGCCATCTCGGCCGCCGGCGTCGCCATCTGCTTTTTTGCGGCGCTCTTGGTGGTGCCCGCCCTCGACACCCTCTTGCGCAAGGAGACGCCCGAGGCGAAATCGACCCCGGCCCCGACAGCGGCCCCGGCCCCGGCCCCGGCCATTCGCGGGCCCGGGCCCGTGCGCATCGTGCTCTTGCTCGCCTGCTTGAGCATCGCGGCTTGGGGCACGCCCAAGCTCTCCTTCGAAAAGGATCTGCGCGCGCTGACCGTCCAGCCCAAGGGCGACGACAAGATCGCCTACGGCGGCGCGGCGGCGCGCTGCGCCAAGTCCCTGGTCTTCGTCGGCGAGACCCCCGAGGCGACGACCGCCGTGGTCGAGCGCGTGCGCGAAGAAAAACGCAGCGAGGCCCTCTTGGTCTCCGAGGCGCCCCCGCCCGAGGAGGGGCGGCGCCCTTGGGTGGCCGAGATCTACAGCCTCGAGATGCTCTTGCCGACCGAGGTCGAGGCCAAAGCGCCACTGCTCGCGGAGATCGCCGAGCAAGTCGACGACTCGCTGGCCGAGCTCGACCCCAAAGATCCGGCCGACGACGAGGCGCGCACCCACCTCGAAGCGCTCGAGAGGCTCGCGCGCGCCAAGCCCCTGGCCGCCGAAGCCCTGCCCGAGTGGGCACGCAAGCCCTTCGTCGAGCGCGACGGCACCCAAGGACGCATCGCGCACCTGTGCATGCGCATCGATTCCAAACACCTCGACGAGCTCGTCGCCTTGTCGACCCGCCTCGACCAGCTCATCGCCGAGGACCCGGTCTTGCGCGCCGACAGCCGCCTGGTCTTCTCGGATCTGGTCGAGGCCATGCAGTCCGACGCCCAGCGCCTACCCGCGTGGGCCTTCGCCGTGATCTTGATCTTCATTGCGCTCGACTTGCGCCGCGTCGGGCCGGCCCTGGCCTGCTTTGGCACCTTGGCCCTGGGCTTGGCCACCGCGCTCGGGGTGATGGGGCTTTGGCCCTTGCACTTCAACTTCTTCAACTTGGTGGTGATGCCCGCCGTCATCGGCCTGAGCATCGATGCCTCGATCCACCTGTGGCACGCCCGCACACGGCCCGACTTGGCGGCCACCGCCAAGGCCTCGCTCCTCGCGGCCGGCACCACCTGCGCCGGCTTCGGTGGCCTGTTGATCGCCGAGCACCCCGGGCTGCGTTCGATCGGCGAGGTCGGGGTCGCGGCCGTCGCCATCGCCGTGGCCGTCGCCTTTTTGGCCCTCTATCCGCGGCGGCGTTGAGCTGGGCGCCGCGCCGGAGGAGAGCGAGCATGGTCGACGCGGCGACACTGCGAGGACACGACCGTCGCACCGGCATCGTCTCGGAGATCCACTTCGACGCGGCGAACTTGGCCGTGCCCGACCGTGACTTCCGTGCGCCCCTGCGCGAGCTGCAAGTCGAGCCCCAGCGCTGGATGGACGGCGCGCGCTGGCTCGGCAGCGTGGTCGAGCTCGTGCATGGGACGCGGCGCGTACGGATCGGGATCTTGGGCTACGTCCCCATGCGCGAGCCTCTCGGCCGCAGCCTCGGGGGTGCGCCCGACATCTTGCTCGACGCGACCACCTTCGCTCGCTTGCGCGAGCGCCTCGAAGGTCGTGGCCCCTACCGGGCCGAAGGCGAAGACCCCCTCGCCCACTTGCTGCCCCTGTGGCCGATCCAATCGCGCGGCGGCCTGGCCGAGAAGCTCTTGTTGCTCTCGGCCGTCGGCGCCGCGCCCTTGTTGGCGCTGTGGGCGGTGCCGATCGCCGGGATTGTGTTGGTCGGCGCGAGCTTGCCCCTGGTGCTGGGCCGTCGCGCGCCCCTGGCCGTGACCGGCTCGACCCTGCCGCGCGCCTACCTTTGTTGCCACGAGGGACGCGCCCGTTTGGTGCTGGCCAAGCCCGAGGGGCTGGAGCCTACGGGTCCGGCCGCGCCGGTCGTGACCAAAGCGCTGCGGTGGAGCCACCGGGGCCGCTCGCGCCCCGCCTTGCAGCTGCGCTTGGGCGAGCGGCCCGCGATCTTCTTGGCCATCGAGGGCGAGGGGCCGCCCGCCGTGCGCCGCGACGCGGCCGAGATTCCCATGCCCGCGCTTTGGATCTCGGGCCGCGACCGGCGGCAGCTCGGCGAGGGCTAGGGGGCCAGACCGGCCGCACGCGCCGGCCGACTTTGCGCGGCTGCGCTTTTTCGGTACACGGGGGCCGTGAGCGACGAAGCCCGCGCGCCCGAGACCCTCCCGGAGTTCTTGCGCGCCATCTCGCGGCCGCCCAAGGAGATCGCGGCCCTGGTCGTGGCCGTGCTGGCCATGGGGGCCTACTGGTACATCGGCAGCCCGGGGGCCCAGCTGGCCGATGGCGCCACGCGCGACTACGACAGCGCCTTTCGTCTGTGCTGGCTGGCCCTGATCTGCTGGTTGATCGTCCCCGGCCTGACCATGGCCTTGACCGGGCCTTCGCTGCGCACGATCGGCTTTGGCCTCGGCGATGTGCGCTTCAACCTCAAGGTCACCGTCATCGCCGTCGCGCTGGTCACCTTGCCCATGGCCATGGGCGCCAAGGACCCGCTGGTCCAAAGCGTCTACCCCTGGCCCGGGGAGGCGGCCGGCCAAAGCCCCGCCGCGCTGGCCACCTGGCTCGGCACCTACTTCTTTTATTACATCGCCTTCGAGTTCTTCTTTCGCGGCTACCTGATCCGGATCCTCGAGCCGCGCTGGGGCGTCGTGCAGGCGATCTGGGTCTCGGCCCTGTGCGCGACCTTGGTGCACCTGGGCAAGCCCTGGTCCGAGACCCTGGCCTCCTTCCCGGTCTCCTTGTTGTTCGGCATCCAGGCCGTGCGCGGGCGCTCGATCTGGTGGCCGATCTTGATTCACTGGTGGGTGGGCGCGACCACCGACACGGCCAGCTTGTACTGGCAAGGACAGCTCTTTTGATGCGCACCCTCGTCACCGGCGGCCACGGCTTTTTGGGCTCTCACCTCGTCGAGCATCTGCTCGACGAAGGGCACGAGGTGCGCGCCATGGTCAGCCCCTGGGGCAAGACCCACAACCTCGCTCACCTCGAGGCCAACCCGCGCCTCGAGATCGTGCGCGGCGACATCACGGAGCCCGAGAGCTTGGGCCCCGTCTTCGCGGACATGGAGCTCGCCTACCACTTCGCCGCGCGCGTGCTCGACTGGGGGCGCTGGGCCTGGTTCGAAAAGACGAACGTCGAGGGCACGCGCAACGTGCTCGAGGCGGGCGAGCGCGCGGGGCTAAAGCGCTTCGTGCAGGTCTCGAGCGTGGCCGTGCACCCCTACTCCGGCTTTCGTGACGCCGACCCGCGCGAGACCCAGCGCGGCGGCGACGAGATGGTCAACTACGCGCGCTCCAAGGCCCTGGCCGAAGAGCTGGTCGAGGCGAGTGAGCTCGAGACGGTGGTCGTGCGCCCGGGCCTTTGGCCCTACGGTCCGCGCGATCCCAACTTGCACAAGTTCTTGGGGCCGCTCAAAAAAGGCGGCTTCCCGCTGGTGGCCGGCGGACGCTCGGTGATCAACACCGTCTCGGCCGCCAACTTGTCGCTGGGCCTGCGCTTGGCCGGCACCGTGCCGGCCGCGGCCAACCGTGCCTACGTGATCGCCGACGCGGGCGCGCCCGACTGGCGCGAGCTGTTGAGCTACCTCGCCGCCGGTGTCGGCGGCCCCGCCCCCAAGATGAGCCTGCCCGGCTGGCTCTCCTTGGGCGTCTCGATCCCCGTCGAGTGGATGTGGGCTGTCTTCGCCCCGAAAAAAGAGCCGCCGCTGACCAAGTACCGCGGCGGCGTGATGAACCGCGACGTGCACTTTTCGATCGATCAGGCTCGCGAAGAGCTGGGCTTCGAGCCGGTCGAGAGCTGGCAAGAGGGCTTCGATCGGGCCTTGGCCTGGTTCAAGGCCCAAGGCTGAGCCGGACCCTCGCCTCAGCTGGCCGCGAGCGCGCGCCGGTGGGCGAGGATCGTCGTGCCCAACAAGAGCAGGTACAAGACGTTCGTCACGACGCCGACGTAGAGCCAGCCGAGCACGGGCGCACCGAAGAGGCTGACCACGGTGATCACGAAGAACTGCTGACCGCCGCCGTAGAAGGTCCACAAGCGGATCAGCGGACGCATGCGACGCACGTACTCCGGATTCGGGGTCGGCGTCGGCTTGGCCGGCGGATCCTTGGGCGAAAAGGCCGAGACCATGGGCACCACGATCTTTTCGAGCCAAAAGCCCTTGCGCGTGCGCAGCTCGGCGAATTCTTCGCGCACCTTCGTGATGTCGGCCATGGTCAAGCTGCTGCGCCCCTTGCCGATCTGGTGGTAGCGGTCGACCCAAGCGTTGCGGGTCACCACCTGCAAAGGCAGGCTCAGCCCCGCCAGCCAACCCAAGCCCCAGATGGCCGTGCTGGCCGAGAGATTGTCGGGCATGGGCCAACCGGGGCCCCAATGGCCGACGGCCGCCATGCCGAAGGCGATCCCGAACATGGCCGCGGTGGCCTTGATCGGATCCATGACGTTGTCGAAGAGCTTGCCGATCTCCGAGCTTTGCCCCGTGCGTCGCGCGAGCTGGCCGTCGGCGGCATCGAAGACCACGCTCAGGCTCAAGAGCAGTCCGCCGGCGACGATGAAGGGGTAGCTGAACTGCCAGTAGCAAAGGCCCGAGGCGAGGCCGGCCAGGGCCGACCAAAAGGAGACCTGGTTGGGCCGCACCGAGAGCGGGGCCAAGGCCCGCGCGACCAGCTCGGCGATCGGGCGGTAGAACCACGCGTCGATCCAAGCTTCGACGTCCCACTCCTTGAAGGAGCGGCGAAAGCCCGCGCCCGAGTCGTTCAAGGGAGCGCCGCCCCCCCAGAAGATGGGTCAGAGGCCTGGTCAGAGGCCTGGTCAGAGGCCTGGTCAGAGGACTGTTTGGCGGCCGGCTTCGAGAGCCACTGACTCGCCAAGTAGACCGCACCGCCGAGCGAGGCCAGCAGGTGCAAGGCGAGCAAGAGCTGCCCTTGGTCGAAGATCACCAGCACCGCGTACAGAGTACTGATGAAGTCGATGCGCACGAAGTTGTGCAGCGCACCCACGAGCTTGTCGATGCCGCGCGCGTCGGGTCGCAAAAAGGCCCACTGCACCGCTTGCACGCTGCCGCCGCCCGTCTCGCGTCGCGCGATCCGCAACTGCAGCACCTGCACCAGCAAGTAGGCCGCGATCCCCACGCCCCCGATCCAGGCCCAATGCGAGGCCTCGAGGCCCAAGCTTTGGCCCAGCCAAGCTCCGGACGCACCGCTTTGCGCGACCTTGTAGGTCACGGCGCCGACGAAGGCGGCCACGCCGACGCCGTCGCCCACCGTGTCCAGCCACTGCCCGAAGGCGCTGCCTTCGTAGCGAAGGCGCGCGAGCTCGCCGTCGACGCAGTCCACGATGCGCACGAAAAAGTGCAGCACGCCGCCCGCGATGTAGTGGGTGGCGAAGCTCGAGGCGGCCAACACCGCGGCCAAGCCGGCGAGCAACAAACTGATCACCGAGACCGCGTTCGGCGAGATGGTGCTGTCCATCAAGGTCCGGGTCATGGCCAGCGAGGCCCGCCGCATGAGGTGGCGATCGATGGCGCCGCCGGTCGGCTTGATCAAGCTGCGCAGGTGGGGTCGCACGGCGCGCGCCCGGGCCGCGTCGTCGCCGGCCCATGCGACGAAGAGCGGAGCCGGCAGCTCGATGACGCGCGTCGGGGTCGGCAGCGTGGGGAGCTCCTGCTCGAGGGCCGCGCGCAGGGCCGGGATCCCGGCGGGTCCGACGACCAGCAGCGCCTCGCCACCGTGGCCCTCGATCTGCGTCGGCCACTCTCGACTTCGCGCCCACCCCACCCAGCTGCGGTGGACCGTGTGCTCGGCCGAGATCACCAAGGCCCGCGTTTGCGCCTCGAGCCGCGCGGGATCGACCAAGATCTCGGCGCCGGCCAAACGCGAGTCCTCGCGCAAGCGCTGCACCTCGCCGTCGGCCGCGCCGACGATCAGCAGGCGGTCCAGGCCGCCGTGATGCAGATGCAGGGCGTGCCGAAGCAGGGCGGGCAAGCCGGCCACCGAGGCCATCGCGTCGAAGCCATCGCCAACGACGATGACGCCCATCGGGCCGCGATTCGCGGGCTCGGCGCGCGACGGATCCACCGCGACGCTTGTACGCGGACCCGGCCGAAGTGGCAACGCGCCCCGGAAAAGGCGCTGGCGCTGGCGATCACTTCGCCCGCGAAGGCGCGATTTTTAGACGCCCTGGCCTCGCTTCGCCCGGCGTACTAGCATTCGCCGCGATGTACCACCCGGTACAAAAAGTCGTCGAGTCGCTGTACGCGGCGGGGCGCTGCCCGCGTCTGCACGTCAACGCCTTGATGGACGGTGTCGTGTGTCCCGACGAGATCCGCGCGCGTTGGCGCGAGCGTCTGATCTTGGACCTCGACGCGACCTATCCCCTCGACTTGAGCTACGACGAAGAGGGCTTGTCGGCCGACCTCAGCTTCGGCGGGGTGGTCTCGCGCTGCGTCTTTCCCTGGCTGGCGATCTACGTGGTGGCCGACCGCGCGAGCGGCCGCGGCATCGTGCTCGACGAGCACCTCCCCGAGAGCGTGCGCCGGGCCTCGCAGCTGCCGACGACCGGGCCCTTGCCCGAGCGCAGCGACCTGCGTCGCGTCTTCGAGGGCAAGGGCGCCAGCTTGCGCGAGGTCGACGCCCCGCAGCCCGGGCCCAGCCCCGGCGCCGACACCAAGCCCGAGCGCGCGGCCGATACGGACGCCGACGCCGACGCCGACGCGCCCGAAAAGCGCGCCCGACCGGACTCCGAGCAAAAAGCCCAAGCCCGCCGCGCGGCCTTCAAGATCATCGACGGAGGCGGCTGATGGCACGCTGGCTTTCGCTGGGCTTTTCGGTCTTCGTCCTGACCCTGGGCGTGCTGTGGTTCATGTTCGTGCGGGCCCCGTCCCCCGAGGCCGTGTGCGCGCACAAGGTCCAGCTCGTGATGTCCGAGGCCCAGGGCGCCGACGCCGGGCCGCTGGTCGAGCAGCTGCAGACCACCTGCATCCAAAACGCGCAGCGCCGCATCCAGATGCGCGGCAAGATCAAGTACGCCAACTACGCGCGCTGCGTGGTCGAGGCGAGCTCCCTCGAGCAGGCCGAGCGCTGCTCGACGGGGAGCTGAGCGAGGTCGACGATGAGCGAGCGCGAGTCGCCCTTCGCCGCCCCCGGAGCCCTGCTCGGGCTGCGCCGCCCGTCGATCCACGGTGAGGCGGGCGAGGCGAGCGAGTCCGGCGAGGATGCGGCCGCCCGCCGCTACCGACTGCACCGCCGCTTCGATCGCATGGGCCGCCTGGTCGGCGATGCCGGCATGCGCCGACTCTTCGGCGCGCACGTCATGGTCGTCGGGATCGGCGGCGTGGGTTCGTGGGCGGCCGAGGCCCTCGCGCGCGCCGGCGTCGGGCGACTGAGCCTGGTCGACTTCGACTTGGTCTGTGTGACCAACGCGAATCGTCAGTTGCACGCGATGAAGGGCACCACCGGCCGCCCCAAGGTCGAGGTGATGGCCGAGCGCCTCTCGCTGATCCACCCGACGGCGAAGATCGAAGCGCTGCCCGAGTTTTATGAGGCCGAGAACAGCGAGGCCCTCTTCGCCCGCGCGCCCGATCTGATCATCGACGCGATCGACAACCTGCGCGCCAAGACCCACCTCATCGCCTCGGCCCGCGCGCGCGGCATCCCCTTGGTGGTGAGCGGCGGGGCCTCGGGGCGTATGGACCCCACACAGATCCGCGAGTCGGAGATCACCGAGATCCACGGCGACCCCTTCTTGGCCCAGACCCGCAAGCTGCTGCGCAAGCACCACGACTTCCCGCGCGAGGGCCCTTGGGGCATCGCCGCCATCCACTCCCTCGAGCCGGCGGCCGAGCCTTTGGCCCTCGACTACGACGCGGGCACCGGCTTTCGCTGCGTGTGCCCCCAAGGCGAGAACGGCAAGCACACCTGCGACGCGCGCAACGTCATCTACGGCACGGCCGGCTTCGTCACCGGCAGCTTTGGCCTGGCGTGCAGCGCCGCCGCGGTGCGCATGCTCTTGGCCGCGCCCGAGGCCTGAGCGCAGACCCTCGGCGCGGGCAACAGCTCGAGCGCGAACTCAGGCGCCGCGATCGTGCGGCGCGTCGAGACCCGGGTCGGGAAGGCGCGGCAAGATGCGGTGCGGATTGATGGTCTCGTGCGAGGTGTAGTAGTGCTCGGCGATGTGGTCGAAGTGCGTCGTCTCGGCCACGCCCGGCACTTGGTAGAGCTCTTTGAGGTAGTTGAAGAGATTCGGGTAGTCCCGGATCCGTCGCTTCGCGCACTTGAAGTGGTGAAAGTAGACGTGGTCGAAGCGCGCCAGGGTCGTGAACAGGCGCCAGTCGGCCTCGGTGACTTGCTCGCCGACCAGGTAACGCTGCTTGGACAAGCGGGCCTCCATCTCGTCGAGGGCGACGAAGAGCTCGTCGACCGCCTCTTCGTAGGCGTCTTGGGTGGTGGCGAAGCCAGCCTTGTACACGCCGTTGTTGATCGCGTCGTAGACCCGCGCGTTGACGGCGTCGATCTCCTCGCGCAGGGCCTCGGGGTACATCGAGGGCCGCTCGGCAAAGGCCCCACCGGCCAGCTGACGAAAGGGTCCGTCGAACATGCGGATGAGCTCCGAGCTCTCGTTGTTGACGATGGTGCCGCGCTCGCGGTCCCACAAGATCGGGACGGTCACGCGACCGGTGAAGTCGGACTTGGCTCGGGTGTAGACCTGGTGCAGGCGCTTGGCGTCGCCGATCGGATCTCCGACGACCTTGGGCCCCGGCTCGAAGGTCCAGCCCTCGTCCCCCATGAAGGGGTGCACCACCGATAGACCGATCATCTCCTCGAGCCCGCAGAGTTTGCGGAAGATCAGCGTGCGGTGCGCCCAGGGGCAGGCGTAGCTGACGAAGAGGTGGTAGCGCCCACGCTGCGCCTCAAAGCCGCCTTCGCCGCTCGGACCCGGACTCCCGTCCGCCGTCACCCAGTTGCGAAAGCCGGCCTCCGAACGGACGAAGCGTCCGCCCGTCTTTTCGGTGTCGTACCAGCGATCGACCCATTTCCCTTCGACCAGAAGTCCCATGCCCCCACGCTATCGCGAAGTTCGCGCTTCGCACGTCCCGTCCCCCGCAACGCCCAGTTGCGGTGAACGCAGAAGGGTCTGAGCAAGCGCACAAGTCGTCCCTGCGGCCCTTCGAGCGCAAGGGAGCATCTCGTGGCAGACTCCGGCGCCGCCTCAGCCCCGGCTGCGGCAATCGCAGAACAGTCTCTGAACACTGCCTTCGCGCCGCGCGCGGCCCCCAGGACCATGAAGATCACGACCACCACCTTGATGCTCGCCTTGACCGCTCTCGTCGCCTGCGACGCGAACAAAGAGGAGGCTTCCGCCGACCAAGCCCAAGCCCAAGCCAAGACCGAGACCCCGGCCGAGGCCGAGGCCGAAGCCAAGACCGAGACCGAAACCAAAGAGCTTCAGCTCGTGGCCAACGCCGCCGGCGAGAACAAGCCCGAGCACGACGAGGGCTGCCTGCACGAGAAACAAGAAGGTGAGTCCTGCGACCACGAAGCCCCGCCCGCCGACGGCGCGGCCGGCCACTTTGGCGCGCCCTTTGCGAGCGCCGAGTCTCAGCCCCTGAGCGCAGCCATCGCCTCCTTCTCGAGCGAGAACCAAAGCCCCGTGCTGGTCTCGGGCGAGGTCAAGAGCGTGTGCAAGATGAAGGGCTGCTGGATGGTCATCGAGGACGGCGAGCTGCAAGCGCGCGTGCTCATGAAAGACCACGCCTTTGCGGTCCCCATGGACGGCGAGGGTGCCGCGGCCAAGGTCGAGGGCGTGCTGACCGAGAAGACCCTGAGCGAAGCCCAGGTCAAGCACATCGAGAAAGACGCGGGCCGCGATCCCGAGGCCGTCTCGGGTGAGCGCAAGGAGTACATCCTCACCGCGACGGCGGTGGAGCTGACCCGCAGCTAGTTCGCGCATCGGCGCGGACCCTCGCTGCCGGCGCGCGAACGCCCGCTCGCCCCCTCGAGATCCACGCCCGACCAAAACGCCCCAATGGCAGCGTGCCCCCCGCGGGTCCGCTGCCATTATCATTTCGGCCATGCGCAGCGGACTGCTCGCTCTCGCCGTCCTCGCCTCTCCCCTCCTGCTCGCCGGCGCCTGCAACAAGGACGACGGCTCGAACCTCCCCGAAGCGACCCGCTCTTGCGAAGGGATGTGCGGCCACGGCACGAAGTGCGTGGGCGACACCTGCGTGATCGATTGGGGCCAAGGCGTGTGCGTCAAACCCGAAGACGCGGTGTGCGACGCGCCCGACAGCCCGGCGTGGACGGAGTGCCCCTTCGCCGCGGCCGCGCTGCCGACCTTTCGCCCGGTCTACGACAAGAAGATCCCGCGTTTTAATCCCAAGCAAACGCGCGTGCAGAGCTTCGTGGGCGGCACGGAGCGCGTGGACGACTACGGGCTCGAAGAGGAGATGGAAAAGCTGATGGTCGAGCTCGAGTCCTGCTTGGCGATCGCGGCCTGCTACCACGGCGGTGACCCGGGCCCCGGCGAGATCGATTTCACCTTCCGCCTGATGCCCGACGGCTCGGTCTCGCAAGTCAGCGTCAAAGCCGACGGCCCCTACAAAAAGTGGGGGGTCGAACCCTGCGCCCGCAAAGTGGTCTACGAGCACCAGTTCCCCGAGCGCAACGGCGAACCCAAGGGCATCGACTACACGATGATCCTGGGCAGCGGCGCCCCCGAAGAGATCTAGCCAGCCCTCAGCCCGGCGTGGCCAGCACGAGCACGACGCGGCCTTCGTGCACGCCGACGCCCAGCTCGCGCGCGCCGGGGTCCATGAGCACACGACAGCTCGCCGGCTCGGCCAGCCAAGCGTCGACCTGCGCCCCCGGATCACCCGGCGACGCGCCGAGCAGCTCGCCGAAGCTGAAGTAGGCGTACTGCGCCGAGTCCAGCCGATCTTCGGGCCCCAAGCCATCCGGATCCACATGCCCCTCGAAGCCCCGCTCGACCATGTCCCGCGCATGCATCCGCGCCGCACAGCGCAGCTTGGGCGCCATCTCGACCGTGCCCGCCGGCAATAGATCCGCGACGCCACAC
>JAUIJR010000068.1 GCA_030431075.1 Polyangia bacterium
CATCGCCATCCCCGTCGCCATCGCCATCACCGTCGCCATCGCCGTCGCCGTCGCCCTCGCCGTCGCCGTCGCCGTCGCCATCGCCGTCGCCATCGCCGTCGCCATCGCCATCACCATCGCCATCACCATCCCCGTCACCACTCTCGCTGGTGGTCTCCGCTTCCCCCGACGTCGGGCCTTCGGAGGTCTCGGTCTCGGTCTCGGTCTCGCTGTCGCCGTCGCCGTCGCCCGGCGAAGGGCACGCACTGAGCGCACCGGCGACGATGCCAAGGAGCGATGCGCGAAGACGAAGCGAATGCATGCGCTCACTGTACCCAAGCCCCCGAGGCGCTCGGAGCAACGGGCGCTCGGCGCCTCTTGCCGTGCTTGGATCCCACTTTCGTGCGTCGAATCGGCCCGCAGGCCTGCTAGCGTGTCTCCATGACGCTCCTCGAGCGCTTTCGCCGTGTCCGAGCGACGACCCTCGAGCTCGCCGGGGGACTGACGGCAGAAGACGCGCAAATGCAGTCGATGCCGGACGCCAGTCCGGCCAAGTGGCACCTCGCCCACACCACCTGGTTTTTCGAGACTTTCGTGGCGGCAAAGGACAGGGCCTATCGGCCCTACGACCCGAGCTTCGCGGTGCTCTTCAACAGCTACTACGAGTCGGTCGGGCGACAGCACATCCGGGCCGAGCGGGGCTTGCTGTCTCGCCCCAGTCTCGAAGCTGTCGTCGACTATCGCGCGCAGGTCGAAGCCGAGATCGTGCAGCGGCTCGAAGCGGGGGCACTCGACGAGGGGGCTCAGGCCTTGCTCGAGCTAGGGCTTCACCACGAGCAGCAGCACCAAGAGCTGCTACTCACCGACATCAAGCACGCGTTTTCCCGCAACCCCGGCTTGCCCGCGGTCTTCGAGGCCCCGCCGCGCGCGTCGGCTCGGGCCGCGGACCTGCGCTACCTCGAAGGGCCCACGGGCGTGGTCGAGATCGGGGCGCGAGGGCAAGGCTTCGCCTTCGACAACGAGGGCCCGCGGCATCGTGTGCACCTCGAGCCCTATGCCCTGGCGTCACGCGCCGTCACCAATGGTGAGTTTCTCGAATTCGTGAAGGCAGGGGGCTACCGCGAGGTAGGCCTTTGGCTGAGCGCCGCCTGGGCCCGCGTGCGCGAAGCGGGGTGGACGCTTCCTTTGTATTGGCGCGAGGAAGACGGCGCGTACTTTGAGTTCACGCTCTTTGGGGAGCGGCCACTCGAGCTCGACGCCCCCGTCACTCACCTGAGCTTGTTCGAAGCCGACGCCTACGCCCGCTGGGTGGGGGCGCGCTTGCCGACGGAGTTCGAGTGGGAGGCGATGGCCACGACGCGGGAGGCCGCGGGTCTCGAAGCGGGGCACCTGCTCGAGGATCGCAAGTGGCACCCTCGAGCGGGGAGCCCCGCGGTCGAGGGCCTTTTGGGCCTGTTCGGCGACAGCTGGGAGTGGACGAGCTCGAGCTATGCCCCGTACCCCGGTTTTCGCCCAGCTGCGGGTGCGGTCGGCGAGTACAACGGGAAGTTCATGGTCGACCAGTATGTGCTGCGCGGCGGCTCCATCGCCAGCGCCCGGGCGCATGTACGGGCGAGCTATCGCAACTTCTTCCCCTCTTCGAGCCGCTGGCAGTTCAGCGGGCTTCGCTTGGCACGCTCGGCCTAGTCATGGGCACGCGGCGAGGCTCAGCCTTGCCCGGGACGACCGTCGATGCGGGGACGCGTCTCGCTGCGCACCATGTCGAGGACGCCCTTGCTCGACAAGAAGTCGTGGGGAAAGCCCATCTCCACGCGGCTGAGTTCGTCGAGTCGTGCGAGTTGGGCGGGCTCGAGGGTCACCTGGCCGGCGCCCATGGTGTCGAGGATCTGCTCGACCTTGCGTGCGCCCACGATCGGGATGAAGCCGTAGCCTTGGGCTTGCACCCAGGCGACGGCGACTTGGGCCGAGCTGACCGCGAGTTCGTCGGCGATGGTGTCGACCTCTCGGGCGATGCGCAGCGCGCGTTCACTGGTGCGACCGCGAGCCTCGTTGGCCTGCTTGCGAAGCGCATCTTCGGCCCCGCCGCGGGTGTACTTGCCCGTGAGCACGCCGGCGGCCAGTGGCGCCCAGGCCAGAACCGAGAGCCCGAAGTGCTCGGCCATGGGCAGGAGGTCCCGTTCGGGGGTTCGCTGCAACAAGCTGTACTCGATCTGCAGGCCCACGAACTGAGACCAACCCCGCAGCTCGGCCAGTACCTGCGAGGCCGAGACGACCCACGCGGGGGTGTCGCTGACGCCCACGTACAAGACCTTGCCGCTGCGAACGAGGTCGTCGAGCGCGCGCATGGTCTCGGCGTAGGGGGTCCAGCGATCCCAGGCGTGAACCCAAAGCAGATCGATGTAGTCGGTGCCCAGTCGGCGCAGCGAGTGCTCGACCGAACGCACCATGTTTTTGCGGTGGTTTCCCGCCGTGTTGGGGTCGTCGTGGTCCATCGCCAGCGTGTACTTGGTGGCGACCACCATGCGCTCGCGCTTGTCGCCCAACCAGCGGCCGACGAACTCCTCGGTTTGGCCGCCGTGGTACTTGTTCGCCGTGTCCAAGAAGTTGCCGCCGGCCGCGGCGTAGGCGTCGAGGACGCGGTGGCTCGTGGCCTCGTCGGCGCCAAAGCCCCACTGCTCGCCAAAGCTCATGGTGCCCAGGCAAAGCTCGGAGACGCGCAGGCCACTGGGACCCAAGAGGCGGTAGCGAAGTTCGGGGCTGCTCATCGAGCCCGAGGCTAGCGCCGTGACTGTTGGGTCTGACGGGGAGGCAGGGCACCCTGGTCCGGCCCCAGGACCCGTGAGTTAACCTGCGTCGAATCGTCGCAGGACGGCCCTATACTCCCGTCCATGTCCGACGACGAAGGCACGAAAGCGCCGCTTGGACCACTTCCTCGCCGCAATTGGCTGGCGGGAGCCGCCCTGGCCGGGGGCGCGAGCTTGCTGGCCAGCCGCCGCGCAGAGGCAGCAGCCCCGGGCCGGACTTGGGAGCGAAGCTACAGCGGGACCGGGAGCGAGCGGGGACAACGGCCCGGCGAAGCCGGCCGCGACTACCGACCGAGCACGACCCTCGACGGCGCGACTCTCGAGTACAAAGTCGTCGACGGCGTAAAGGTCTTTCACCTCGTCGCCGAAGAGGTCGAGCACGAGTTCGCGCCGGGCCTGCGCGCGAAGTGCTGGGGCTACAACGGCCGCTGTCATGGTCCGACCATCGAGGCGGTCGAAGGCGATCGCGTCCGCATCTACGTGACGAACAAGCTCGCCGCCCCGACGACGGTGCACTGGCACGGCGTGTTCTTGCCCAACGGCATGGATGGCGTCGGTGGCCTGAACCAAGCGCCCATCATGCCGGGGGAGACCTTCCGCTACGAGTGGACCTTCCGCCAAAACGGGACCTACATGTATCACTCGCACCACGACGAGATGACGCAGATGGCCATGGGCATGGTGGGGATGATCGTCGTGCACCCCCGCAACCCGCCGGCCAGCCAAAGGGTCGATCACGACTTCGTGATGATGGTGAGCGAGTGGCACGTGGACCCGGGCACGGCGAGGCCGAACCCGAACGAGATGACGGACTTCAACATCCTCACCATCAACGCGAAGTGCTTCCCCGGCACCTCGCCCTTGGTGGTGAAGACGGGGGATCGCGTCCGGATCCGGATCGGCAACCTCAGTCCCATGGACCACCACCCGATCCACTTGCATGGTCACTACTTCAAGGTCGTCGAGACCGACGGCGGTCCCATCCCAGCGGGCGCCCAATGGCCCGAGACGACCGTGCTCGTACCCGTCGGCAGCACGCGCACCATCGAGTTCGTGGCGGACGCGCCCGGCGACTGGGCCATGCACTGCCACATGAGCCACCACGTGATGAACCAGATGGGCCATGGCATCCCCAACATGATCGGTGTCGATTACAAAGGCATCGACCCCAAGGCCAACAAGGTCGTCGGTGGCTACATGTCCATGGGGGCCGAGGGCATGGGCGACATGGGGGAGATGGTCGACCCGGCCGTGAAGGGGGGCCACAAGATGCCCATCCCCAAAAACTCCATCCCCATGGTCGGCGGGGTGGGGGCCTACGGCTACATCACGATGGGCGGCATGTTCACCATCCTCAAAGTCCGCGACGAGCTCGTCGGCGAGGGGGACCCAGGTCCCTACAAACTCCCGCCGGGCACGCAGTCGGTGGTCGCAACGGCCGAGGAACTCCAACGCGACGGGATCGAGGTCTGAGATGCGCACACCAGTCTTCGCATTCGCACTTTCGCTGACCTCGCTCACTGCGTGTCGGCACCCTGGTCTGCCTCCGATGGAGGCGGTCGAGGACCCGAGCCGGGCCGCCAGCGATGGCGGCCGCGCCGAGGGGAAATTCGTCCCTGCGCCCAACCCCTTCACGAGCTCGGCCTTCGAAGGCGAGACCATGTCGGGCGGGGGGCACGAGGGGCATGAGGGCCACGGCGGTCACGGCGGTCACGCCGGGCACGCGGGCCACGGGGGTGGCCGATGAAACGACGATTTGCGCTCGTGCTCGCCTCGAGCCTGATCACAGGCTGTGCTTCGACCAAGGCCAGCGGACCGCGCGGCGAACTGAGCGACCTGCTCGAAGAGCGACTGGGGGTCGCCGACGTAGTGACCCCCGAGCAGGACGAAGAGGCGCGTAAGCGTGTTCGTAGCCGCATGGACGCGCTCTTGTCTGCGCCGCTGACCCGTGACGCCGCCTTGGAGTTGGCCCTCCTCAACAATCATGCGCTCGCCGCCGACATGGAGAGCTTGGGGGTCGCCCAAGCCGAGCTCGTTGAAGCGGGTCTGCTCGAGAACCCGACCATCGGCGGTGACCTCGTCAACTCCACGACGGGGAACGGGCTCGGCGGTGGCTTTTCGATCGCGACGAGTCTACTCAGTGCATTTGTGATCCCTGCGCAACGCAAGGTGGCCAAGGCCAACCTGAAGCAGGCCGTCTTGGCCATGGGTCACGAGGCCGCGTCCTTGGCCGAAGAGGTCAAACGCAGCTTCGTCGAAGTGCAGGTCACCCACGCGGATCTGCGCTTGCACAAAGAGGCGCTGCAGGCCGCCGAAGTCCTGGACGAGCTGGCTCAGCGTCAGATCGAGGCCGGCAACATCACCGAAGCCGAGCGCGGCGAGTTTGGAGCCGCCCTCGACGAAGCTCGCATGGAGTTCGGCCATGCCCGCATGGAGGCGATGATGGCCCGCGAGCAGCTCAATGTGCTGATGGGGCTGTGGGGTGAGGACCTCGATTGGAAGGTCGCCACCGAGATCGAAGCACCGCCGACCGAGCTCCCGGACCTCCAGGGGCTCGAGACGCGGGCGCTGGAACAACGCCTCGACCTCTCGGCCGCCCGCTTCGACGTCGAAGCGACAACGCGCGCCATCAAGCTGAGGCGCGCCGGCGCCACCCCAGCGATCGAGGTCGGCGTCGTCGCCCGAAACGAGGTCGGTAACCACAGCGGTCACGAGTGGGTCATCGGCCCCAGCTTGAGCCTGGAGATCCCGATCTTCGATCCGGGGCACGCCGACTTCGCAAAGCTTCGCGCGATGCTTCGGGCCGCCGAGCATCGCTTGGCGCAGCTGGCCATCGAGGTTCGTTCGGAGGTCCGCATTCACCGCCAGCACCTCGTGTATGCGCACCAAAAGGCGGAGTACGTCCGTGAGGTCCTGCTTCCGCGGCGAGAGGGGATCCGTGACCGGATGCTCGAGCGCTACAACGGCATGCTGATCGGCCCCGAGGAACTCTTCGACGCCGAGCTCGAAGTGCTCCATGCGCGCCGCGAGCTCAACGAAGCCCTGGCCGACTACTGGGTGGCGATGGCCGAACTCGAGCTGGCCATCGGCGGTCGCGTCTGAGCGTCGCTTTGGCGCGATCTGCAGTTGGCCCGGCGCCATCCGCCGGGCTATCACCAGCTCCACGGTGAGCGAGACCCCACGAGACGAGACCCCGGCGCAGCCGCCCCGCTCGCGCTGGCGCAAGATCCTGCGGACGCTCGCCTGGGTCGGGGGCCTCGTGCTGCTCACTTCGCTGGTGATGCTGGCCCAGGCATGGTCGGCCCTGGGCAAAGCGCCGAGCGGCGAGCGGCGCGCGCGGATGGAGGGCTCGGCGCAGTGGGCGGATGGCGTGTTCGAGAACCCCCAGCCCCTGTGGAACGACGCGTCGGGCATGTTCACCGAGTTTCTGGACGCCAGCGAGCACGGCTCGCCCGATCCCTTTCCGAGCTTCGCGGCGATCGACCCGAGCCGCTTCGATCGAGCGCCCGCCTCGGGCTTGCGCGCGACCTGGCTCGGCCACTCGACCCTCTTGCTCGAGGTCGACGGCAAGCGCTTCTTGACCGATCCGGTCTGGGGCGAGAGCACGAGCCCCTTGTCGTGGCTGGGCCCTCAGCGTTGGTACGCACCCTTGCTGGCGATCGAAGACCTGCCGCCGATCGACGCGGTCCTGATCTCGCACGACCACTACGATCACCTCGATCACCCGACCATGGTGGCGATGCGCGAGCTCGACACGGTCTTCGTCTGCCCGCTGGGCGTGGGCGCCCATCTGGAGTACTGGGGCATCCCGGCCGAGCGCATCGTCGAGCTCGACTGGTGGGAGCGCCACGAGCTGGGCGAAGGGGTGGAGCTGGTGATGACGCCCTCACGCCACGCCTCGGGTCGTCAGGTCTTCGATCAAAACCGGACCCTGTGGGCCGGCTACGCGTTGCTCGGGCCGAACCACCGCGTCTACTTCTCCGGGGACACCGGCTTGTTCCCCGCCCTCGAGACCATCGGCGAGAACTTGGGCCCATTCGACCTGACGATGATCGAAGTCGGCGCCTACGGACAGGCCTGGCCCGACTGGCACATGGGCCCCGAGCAAGCCGTCTACGCCCATCGCCTAGTCCGGGGGGAGGCCTTCTTGCCCGTGCACTGGGGCTTGTTCAACCTCGCCTACCACGGCTGGACCGAGCCCATCGAGCGCACCTTGGCCGCGGCCGAGACCCAGGGTGTCCGGGTGCTCTACCCCCGGCCGGGTCAAAGTGTCGAGCCTACCGAGGCCGAGAGCTTCGAGCGCTGGTGGCCCGAGCTGCCGTGGCGTACGGCCGCCGAGTATCCGATTCGCGCGACCAAGGTCGAGTCCCTCGAAGGGCGCCCTTAGGCCGAGGGCTGCGGCGAGCCGATCCGTCTTGCCCTTTGGGCTTCACTCGCGGTTCGCGTCGCGGGCCCGCCGCTCGATCTCGCCGCTCACCAAGCCGGCGAAGGACTCCAGCGCGGCGTAGACCTCGGTATCCAAGCCGGCGTACCCCAGCTCCAGTACGCGTCCTCGGTGCAGGCGAACGCGCAGGTAGTGCCGCTCCATGGTGTCGACGCGCAGGGTTCCGGTCTCGGCCGACGCGATCTCCTCCCAGGCGAATCTCTCCGGCGTTGCGCCGGGCACGAGACGAACGAGGCCCTCGGGCTCGAATCGCCAACGCACCTCGATCGAGGCCCAGCGGCGCCAGGCGACGAACACGACCAAGGCCAGCAGCGCCATCCAAGCGAAGGCGACGCCCAAGGCCACCGACTCGCCGTAGCTCGGTTCGAGCCAGATGAAGGCCGGGGGCATGCCGGCGACCGCGAGCCCACCCGCGCCAATCAAGAGCCACAAAAGCGCGTTGCCCCTCGGCTCGCGCAGTTCGATCTCGTCGGTGCTCATCGGAGGGTCTGGCTACCAAAAAACGAGAGGCCCCCGTGGTGACGGAGGCCTTTCGTTGGG
This sequence comes from Polyangia bacterium, assembly GCA_030431075.1. GTDB lineage: Bacteria > Myxococcota_A > Polyangia > Nannocystales > Nannocystaceae > JAUIJR01. Next base: position 7,768 of record JAUIJR010000068.1, read on the forward strand.
AAGAGACGGGCTCGACCTCAGGGCGTGGGCGGCGGGACCAGCGGGGTCCAGGCGTTGCAGACCGGAGCTTCGCCGAGCACGCAGATCGGGTTCGCCGGATCGGTCTCGATGTCGCAGGTCAGGCCGACGTCGCAAAGGAAGCCGCCGTAGCAGGGCTGGCCGTTTTGCGGGGGCTGGGCGCACACGGGGGCGGCCGGGTCGGTCATGGAGTCGCAGAACAGACCCTGGCGGCAGGTGTCGTCCGGGCAAGGATCGCCTTGTCCGGGCAGCGACATGCAGGTGCCGGGGAAGCCCATCGACTGATCGCAGACGTGGTCCTCGGCGCACTCGCCGATGTCGGTGCAGGGCTGTCCGTCGGTGGGCAGCGCGGTGCAGGTCGGGAAGCCGATGCCGGTGTAGAGGCAGTAGGCGCCCTCTTCGCACTGGCCAGCGAAGCAACTCTCGCCGATGGCGGGGTAGTCGACCTCGGCACAGGGGTTCACGCAGATGCCGTCCTCGTCGCAGGCGAGACCCTGCGCGCAGTTGTCGTAGCCGGCCATCGAGTAGGTGCAGCTGCCGCCCTTTTCGACGGGGCCGTAGTAGAGCTTGCAGGGCTTCTCGCACTTGGCATCGGGGTCGCTCGAAGGCGTGGTGCAGCCGATGTCGTCGATGCGGTTGAGTCCGTCCTCGGCACACTCGTCGTCGTAGGTCAGGCCGTCGACGCGGGCGTTCTCTTGGGCCAGCTCGGTCGCCTCTTTGAGGGCGGCTTCGCACTGATCCTTCGAGGCGGTGGGCTCCATCGTGGAGTCGCAGTTGCAGTCGTAAATGAGGTCACAGATCACGCGGGCAACTTCGTCCGGGTAATCTTTCTCTTTGATGCCGCCGCACGCGCTCGAGAGGGCCGCGAGGCCAACGAGCAGAGCGGGGGCAAACTGCTTTCGGGGCAGGGTAAATCGCATGGGCGCTATAGACGACAACTCGGGGGTCCTATGCAAGGGGGGTGCACAAGTTTGCGCCAGACGAATTTGCCGGCCCGCGGGCCATCGTTTGCTTTGGTAGCTTTTTTGACGCTCCACCCAACGCACTTGGCCGCTTGGATTCGAATTTGGCGCGTTCGCGCGGTGAGGGCGGCCCGTCGCGTCGAGCGTCAGTCGTGGTGCCCGGAGCGCGGGTGCTCGTGGGCGTGGGCATGCTCGTGAGCATGGGCGTGCCCGTGCTCGTGGTCGCAAGTGTGGGCTGCGTGGACTTGGTGGACGTGTTCGCCGTAGCGCACGCGCAGTTGTCCCAGCCATCCACGCGCACCCGAGCGCAACAGCGAGTTCAAGGAGAGCACGGTGATGAGTCCCAAGGAGGCCCAGCTCAATCCGCTGTGCTCGTGCTCGGGGCTCGCATGCAGCGGCTCGCCGAACTCGGCTTGCGTGGTGGGGAACCAAGCCTCGACGGCGAAGCCCACGGCCAGCGCAGAGGCGAGCAGGACGGCGCCCAGGAGGACTGTCGCGCGCACGCCATGCATCTGACGCAAGCGACCAAAGGTCTCGGAGTTTGCGGCCGGGGCCGTGATCAGAAATGCGAGGGCTGCCGCGGGCGCGAGGCCTTTGTGCATGAGCACGGCCAGCAGGGGGGTGGCGCCCGAGGCCGAGACGTAGAGCGGAAGGCCGAGCACTGCGGCGACGAGGATCTGTGTCCACACCGGCCACAGCTGTAGGCCGCTGTCGTGCACCAGGGGTTCGACCAGGGCGGCCAAGGCGAAGCCGAAGAGCAGCCAGGGCAGGAGGTGGTCGACGAGGTCCGCGAGCCCGAACCGCATGCCTTCGAGCAAGCGCACCCGCCAAGGTCGAGGCGCCGCATCTTGGCCGGATGGGGACTCGATGGGGGCGGCTTCGGTGGGCGAGCGAGACGCGCTGCCGACGAGCAGGGCGATGAGGACGGCGGCGAGGGCCGAGCTGATGAGACGAGCGCCGCTGAGCTTCACGCCGAACAAGGGCATCGACAACAACAAGGCGTCGAGCGCGAGCAAGGGGGTGCCGATCAAAAACGCGATGCGGGCGACCGGGGGTAGGCCGCGCTGCCGAAGATCGTCGTACAGGGGCAAGATGCCGCACGAGCAGATCGGCAAGGGGAGCCCCGCGACGAGGCCCCGTGTGGCTTGGCCGAGACTGCGAGGCGTTCGCAGCCAGCGGCCCAAGTCGACCCGCAAGACGGCGCTGGCGAGACCGGAGGCCAGCAAGGCGAGCAAGAGCCAGGGGGCCGCGAGGGTCACGAGCTCGACGAAGGCGCCGCGCGCTCCGAGCTCGGACTCACAGTGTTGGGCGACCGGGTGGTCGAGCGCGAGCACGGCGGTGATGGCGAGTCCGGCCAAGGCTCCAGCGCCGCTCGCTGCCCGGGTCCTTGGTGTCGAGGCCCCCAGCTCGTCGGGCGGGTGGGCGAAGACCACATGCAGCAAGCTTCCGGCGACGAGGGCTTGCAAGGCGGCGAGGCTGCGTACGCCGATCTCGGGCAGCGCACCGCGGCCCAAGAAAAAGCCGGCGGTCGTAGCGACGGCCACGACCGCGCCCATGCCCCACGGTGCCCATCGCCGGCGTCGGCCCAGCAAGCCGAGCACCAGCCCCATCGGAAGGCGATGGACGATCACGGCGACGGCCAACGCGTCGGCGTGGTCGTGCTCGCTGGCCGCGAGCGCGCCGCCGTCCAAGAAGGCATGCACGCCGAGACCCACGCCGGCCAGGGCCATCACGGTCCACGCGGAGCCGAGGCCCTCTTTGGCGCTGGCCTTGCGCTCGAGCAGCCCGGGCAAGGCCAGGCCGATGGCGAGGGCCGCGGCCGCCAACCATCCGGCTTCGACGAACGAGTAGGGCAGCAAGTGGACCAAGACCACGCCCCCGATGGCCGCGACCACGAAGCCGTCGAGGGCGGCCAGCGCGATGCGTCGCGTTCGCAGCCAAGGGACGGCCGCGATGCCCACGAAGAGGGCGGCGATGGCGATGAGAAGGGTGTCCACGAGGGTCGAGGCGTCGGGTGGCGAGGCCCCGAGGCGCGGGCGAAACGAGCCCCCAAGGGGCCACGGACCCGTCTAGCTCGCCCTTCTTGGAAATGCAATCCGATTGCGTTTCGGGGGGGGCGGCGCACGAAAAAGCCGGCGCGAGGCCGGCTTCGTCGCAGCTGAGGCGAGGAAGCTACTCCTTGGTCGCCTTCTCGTCGCACTTGTTGAGCGCTTCGACCGTGTCGGCCGCCATGGCGCAGTCGTACACGGCCGGCTCGGGCAGGTCTTGGGCGCACGCGGCGACCAAATCCTTGCGGGCTTTCGCCTTGGCCTCGTCCGTCGCCTCGGGCTGCGTCTTGGCGACGACCTCGAGGATGTGGTCGGCCAGCGGCTCGCACTTCTCGCCGGCGTCGCAGGCGGCGAAGAGAGGAGCGAGGAGGGTGAGGGAGATTGCCAGTTTGCGGGTCATGTCGAACCTGAGTGCGGTGGAGGGCCGTCGAGTCGTGGGCGGGGAAGCGTGGCGGCGAATCACTTCACACCGTGCATCATTTTGTTGAGGGGGCGAGAGATGATGACCAAGAACACGCCGATGCCGACGGTGATCCAGCCCATCTGCTCGTAGATCGGGACGTAGGAGTCCAAGTTGGCCTTGGCCGCCTTGTTGAGCGCATCGAAGTAGCCCGGCGCGAGCACGCCTTGCACCTGGCCGACCCAGGTCTCGATGGTGCCCACCGGCGGGGCGAGCGTGCCCTGGGCCGACTTCACCAAGCTGGCGATGACCCCGGCCTCGTCGCCCTCGGCGCCCGTGAGCTTGGCGATCATCGACGCGAGGTAGTTCGAAAAGGAGAAGCTCAAGAACCACGCGCCCATGACCGAGCCGGTCATGTGCTTGGGCGCGAGCTTGGTCACCATGCTCAGACCGATCGGCGACAAGAAGAGCTCGCCGGTGGTGTGCAGCATGTAGGTGAACATCAAAAAGTAGATCGGCATCCGATAGGCTTGGTCGATCGAGTTCGAGCCGATCCAGATCAGCAGGTAGCCGACGCCGAGCTGCAAGATGCCCAGCCCGAACTTCATGGGGATGTTCGGGTTGATGTTCTTGCGGTCCAAGTACACCCACATCCAGGTGAACAAGGAGCCGAAGAGCAAGATGAAGATGGGGTTGAAGGACTGCGTGCCCGAGGCGGTGAACTCGAACATGCCGAAGAAGTTGCGGTCGACGTTGCGGTCCGCGAAGAGGGTCAAGGAGCTTCCCGCCTGCTCGAAGCAGGCCCAGAAGGTCACGTTGAAGACCATCAGCACCAACAAGACGATGATGCGGTCCCGTTGGACGCGTCCGCCGTCGAAGCCCGCCTTGAGCAGCTGGGCCACGACGATGACCAAGATACCGCCGAGCATGTAGCCCAAGATGGACTGGCCGTACATCAGCAGCAGGTAGAGCAGCGGGGCGGCCGCGATCGAGAGCGCGTAGGTGGGGATGCCCCACTTTTTGAGCTTCGCCTCGTCGGGCGCTTCGCCGTGTCCTTCGAGCAGGCCCTTGCCCAAGATGAAGACGAGCACCCCGAGCAGCATGCCGACGCCGGCGATGCCAAAGCCGATGGTGAAGCCGAACTTCTCGCCGAGCGGTCCGACACCAAAAAGCGGCGCGGTGGCCAAAAAGGCCCCCAAGTTGATGCCCATGTAGAAGATCGTGAAGCCGGAGTCGCGGCGCGGATCACCGTCTTCGTAGAGGCGGCCGACGATCGTCGAGATGTTCGCCTTGAAGTAGCCGTTGCCGATGATGATGATCGCCATGCCGGCGAACAGCCCGAACTCCGTCCCCATCAAGATGGTGAACTCGCCGATGGCCATCAACAGCCCGCCGAAGATGACGGCGCGCCGGTAGCCCAAGATCGAGTCGGCCACCTTGCCGCCGACGACCGGGGCGGCGTAGACCAAGGCCGTATAGGCGCCGTAGATCCCGAAGGCCTCGGTGTCGCCCTTCATCAGGGCCTTGGTCAGGTACAAGACCAGCAGGGCTCGCATGCCGTAGTAGCAAAGGCGCTCGAACATCTCGGCGCCGAAGAGCACGTAAAGGCCCTTGGGATGGCCCTGGCTGGTGTTTTGGGGGGTCGTGCTCGTGTCGCTCACGCGTGGCCTCGAGCTCCGTGACGAGGGGGTCACGGAGACGGGCGATGCTGGCAGCCGGGCCGCCCCGACGCAACGGTGAAAGCCCGTCGCGCGCGGCCGACTTGGCCGTGGGCGCTCGATCCGAGCCAGCTACGGGGGTGGAGAGGACTCACATCGCTTTTGGGCGCTTTCTTGCCCGATCCGATCGGTCGAGTAGGGTGGCCCCGTGCCGGAACTCATGCGGGTGCACACACCCACGGGGCTGGGCAGCCCCGCCCCGGTGCTTTCCGCGTCCGAATCCGGACGCTTCGACGTGGGTGAGATCGTCACCCACAAAAAGCGCTACGAAATCACGGGCTTGCTGGGCGAAGGGGGCATGGGTCGCGTGTACCGCGCCTACGACCCGGTGCTCGAGCGGGACGTCGCGCTCAAGGTGATGAAGCCGGAGATTCCGCGCTTCGAGCGCGAGCGCTTCCGGCGTGAGGCCCTCTACGGCGCGCGCTTTTGCCACCCCGGCGTGGTGCGGGTCTTCGAGCTGGTCGATGAGGCCCCCGATCACACCTGGTTCGCCATGGAGTACCTGCCGGGCAAAGACATGGACGCGGTCATCGATCGCGCCCGTGCCCGCGGCAAGATGATCCCCTTGCGCTTGGTGGCCGACGTCTTTCGTCAGGCCCTCGGCGCCTTGCAGTACGCCCACGACTGCGGCGTCGTCCACCGCGACGTGAAGCCGGCCAACTTGTTCGTGACCCGTGATCCGAACACGGGCTTCGTCACGACCAAGCTCTTGGACTTCGGCGTGGCCAAAGACCTCCACGACGAGGACGAGCCCGAGCGCCGCTTGGTCGGCGACCCCCGCTACATGGCGCCGGAGCAGACGCGCGCCGAGGACTACGTGACCCCGGCGGCCGACATCTACGCGGCGGGTTTGAGCCTCTACCACGTGGTGACGGGGCGGCATCCCTTCGAGGGGCAGCTGCACGGGAGTCACCGCGAGCTCATGGCCCTGCAACGCAGCGCCCGACCCCTGCCGCTGTCGAACTTCTTGCCGGTCGAGACGCCGGTCGAGATCGCGTGTGGCCTCGATGTGGTGTTCGAGCGCGCGACCAAGAAAGACCCCGAGACCCGCTTTCGAAGCGCCCGAGAGATGCAAGCCGCGCTCTTTCAGGTGCTCGACGGGATCTGAACCGCCGGGCGTCGGCGCGTCCTGGGGCCAAGCGCAAAGGCCCGGCAGATTCGCGAGCGGCGAACTGGTAGGCTCGCCCCGCCATGCGTTCCCCCCTTTTGTGGCTCGGACTCGTCGCTTTCATCAGCACCCCGGCTTGTAAGTCGGCCGAAGAAAAAGCCGCCGAGGAGGCGCGTCGCAAGGCCGGCGAGGAGCTGCGCAAAAAGGCGAACTTGAGCCTCGACGAGCACGAGGTGAACTGCGGGAAAGACGATGCGATGGGCTGTGCGGCCTTGGCCACCGCCTACCAGATCGGTGAAGAGCGAGAAGCCAACCCCCAAAAGGCGCAAGAGCTCTTCGAGAAGGCCTGCACCTTGGGTCACCCCCAGTCCTGCATCGATGCGGCCACGACCTATCTCGACGACGAGAAGTGGTCGGAGGCGGCCGTCTACCTGAAGATGGGCTGCAGCGCGAACAGCGACGATGCCTGCACGCGACTGGCGCAGGTCGAACAGGAGCTCGATAGGGGCAAAGCCGAGGGAGAAGCCGGCGAAGCTGGTGAGGCCAAGGATGACGACGGGGCCGAGCTGAGCGAGGCGGAACGACTCATGAAAGAGATCGAAAACGCCGAGCAAGACGAGGACTGACGGTGGGGCTCGACGTCAGCTACGACGTCGATGATGGCGTGCTGGTCGTGCGCCAGCGTGGAGTGTGCGAGGACATCGAGGCTTGCGAGCTCTTTCGGGCGGATGTCGAGGCGCGTCTCGCTGCGCTCCCGCGAGCGTTGGTGCTCTTCGACAACACGAGGACCAACCCGCCCGCCGAAGAGGTCCGCAACCACCTGCACGACTGGTTGATGTCCTCACTGCCCTGCGAGGCCGCGGCCTTGCTCTTCGAGTCCGATCTGATGGCCGTGTCGATCAACATGGCGGCCATGGGGCGCAAGCGAAAGGTCAAGGCCTTCGGCGACGAGGCCGCGGCCTTGACCTGGCTGCGCACGCGCTAGTCGCCGCTCAGGGCATCCCGGGCATCATGCCGCAGGCCTGCCCGGTGCATTCGCCATCGGTGCAGCTCTCCTCCATCAGCGCGTCCTCCATGCCCGACCCGTAGGCCAAGGCCGAGGGCCCGGGCTGGCCGTGAAAGCAGCCGAGGATGTAGGGGTAGGTGCTCGTCGTGTGATAGTGGTAGTCGCCTTCGGGGCCGAAGTGACCGTTGCACTCGTCGAGGTAGGCGTCCCCGTCCGAGTGTTCGTCGGCGTCCCCGGAATACTCGAAGGACTGGTCCACGCAGTCCGTGGGGTCGTTGAGCTGGGTGTAGCTCGAGAGCATCTCGACGGGCGTGTCGCAGGCCGTGTCCAGACAGCCCATGGCGCCGTAGATCGGGTAGCCGTCGTAGGCCCAGCCCAAGATCGGTGAAGGTCGGCTGCCGTCGTCGGAGCTGAAGTAGCAGGTCCCGACCATGGCGTGGTTGTGATACTCGCCGCCAAAACCGGTGTGGCCGTTGCAGTAGTCGAGGGCCATGTCGTAGACGGGATCGCCAAAGCCGAGGTCCGCGGCTTCGGAGGGGGTCTGCAAGTTGGTGCCGTTGACGGCGACGCCAACCCGCCACAGGGTCGTGGAGTAGATGGGGGTGTCGATCCAGGTGGGCTCCAGCGGAATCTCATGCTCGCGTGGGGCCGCGGCCAGATCGTTGGGCGTGGTCTGGACGAAGTCGTAGTGCGGGACCCCGTTCGACGCGACGGTCATGGTGCCGCCCGCACAGGCGATCGAGTACTCGGGGGCGAGGTCGGTCCCCTCGGGGTCCTCGAAGGCTGCCGGATCCAAGAAGGTCTCCTCGTGGCAGTCGGGGTCGGTGTCGGGGAGGGTGTTCTCTTCGCCACCCGTGCTTCCGGTTTCGCCGGCCTCGCCAGCCTCGCCGGCCTCGCCGGTCTCGGCCTCGCTGTCTTCGCTGCTGGCGTCGTCTCCGCAGGCCGTGGTCGAGGCGAGGCATACGAGCGCGGCGGTCGAGAGGAGCGAGCGAGGAAAGCGAAGCGAGCTGCGAATCATGGGTCGGGGAGTTAGCAAAGCCCGTGCCGTCCCCCCAAGCCCGCTTTGGGGCCCCGTTGGGCCCGCTCGCCCAGGGCAGGCTGCGGCTTTTGCCGGCTGCCTGCGGCCTTTGCAGCTTCGGTAGACTGCCCGCGTGACCGTGCGCCGCGCGCTCATCCGCGATCTGCGAGCCCGCTTGAGTGAAGCGGCGGTCCCGGCCGACGCGGGGCCGATGCAGGCCTACATGAAAAGCGCGATGCCCTACTACGGGGTCAAAAAGCCGGTGCGGGCCAAGATCTCGAAAGCGGTGATCGACGCGCACCCGCTCGCCGACTATGAGGACTGGCGCGACACAGCCGCCGCGCTCTACGCGGGGGCCAAGCGCCGAGAAGAACGCTACTGCGCGTTGGACTTGGTCGGGCATCGGCGACACCGCGCCTTTCGGGATCGTTGGACCAGCTTCGAGCTCTATGAGGCGTTCATCGTCGAGGGCGCGTGGTGGGACCTCGTGGACGAGACGGCGGCCCACCATCTCGGGGCCTTGATGGACCATCACACGGCGGCGTGTACGAGAAAAATGCGGGCATGGATCGCCGACGAAAACCTGTGGCGGCGTCGCAGCGCGATCATCTGCCAGCTCAAGCGCAAGGGGAACACCGACCGTGAGCTCTTGGCGGAGTCGATCTTGGGAGCCATCGATTCGTCGGAGTTCTTCTTGCGCAAAGCGATCGGCTGGGCCCTGCGCGAGTTCGGCAAGAGCGAGCCGCAGTGGGTCATCGCCTTCGTGCGCGAGCACGAAGCGCGACTGTCGGGCCTGAGTCGACGCGAGGCCCTGCGTCGCCTCATCGCCGATGGCTTGGTCGAAAGCTGAGCTGCGCGCGTGGGCCTGACCCTCAAGAGCGAGGGCGAGCGGCCCACTGCGCCGGTGTATCGGCGTCCTCGCTCTCCCCAAAGTCGGCGAGGCTCGCGGTGGCGACGCCGGAGTCGTCGAAGAGGGGAAGGAGCGCACGCGAGCCGCCGTCGAGGTGGCGGCGTACTCGCGCGAGGGCCATCGAAGGACGCACAGCCGAGGCCAAGGG
>JAUIJR010000574.1 GCA_030431075.1 Polyangia bacterium
AAACTCCACCGCCTCGAGCTCACTGTGTCGGCACTCTGCGACCCACCCGTTCATCTCCGCCGAGCCATCCTCGAATCGCAACGGACTTGAAACCAGGCTTTGGTGACCAAACATGGACGCGTCCTCCAAGCTTGCCAACACGACATCTGCAAGCGTGCCCCCGAACTCGCGCTCCACAACGACCCACGTTCCGGGCCGTGCCTCGCGGCGTCCCAGCTCGGCGATCGCCCAGTCGATGTCGCAGCGTTTGGTCACCTGTTGAAAGACCCTCGCTGCGTCCTCGACCTCCTTCGTCGCCAGGTGGAACTTCCACCGAATGGACCATTCTTTGGGCTGTTTTGCGTCGGACATGCGTGGACCCGCGTTTCGACGCCAACTACCCCTTCGCCCGCTCCACCGCCACCCGCAGCCGCGTGATCGCCCGCAGCGCATCCACCAGCCCCTCCGCCTTCACCCCATCCACGTACCTCGCTGCCGTGGTCTTCCGCCATCCGGCGGCCTCGCCCTTTTTGTGCGGCGAGACGACCTCGAGGATCTCGACGTAGGTCGAGCGCAGCAGCTCGCGCGCCTCTTGTTCGGCTTCGCCTCGCTGCGCGCGGGACCAGTCGACGACGTCTTGGGCGAGGAGGCCGAAGTGTTCGCACTCGGCGGAGACGGTGCGGGTCGCCTCGATGCGGTCGATGAGGGCGTCGGCGGCGGCGCGGTGGGTCTCGGGGTCGGCCATGCCTGAGCTTAGGACGACTCCGAGTCGCGGTCGACGAGCGCCTAGGGACACGGCATCGCGTACACGCAGCGGCCCGTCGGGTCGCAGCTCCCGCTGCCACCGAGCGCTGCGTCCTCGCAGCAGTCGGCGTCTTCATCGCAGGCGAACGTGGGGGTCGAGGCTGGATCGGTGTCCGTGCAGCTCAGGCAGCTCAGCGCCACGCAGACCGGCGTCGCGCTCGGTGTCGTCGGGTCGTCCAGCGCGCACAGTTGCGACGCGCACTCTTCGTTGAACTCGCAGTCCTCACCATCATCGAGCAGGCCTCCTTCGTCGTCGGGCATGTCTACCGTCGTGCCCGAACTCTCCTCCGTGCTTTCGCTCGTGGGCTCCGGGAGATCCGGTTGGCCAGTCGACGACGAGACGTCCCAGCTCGTCACCGACTCCTCCCAGGGCTCCGACGAGCAGCGCTCCTCGAACTCCTCTTGATCGCCGAGAGGTTTCCAAGGCTCGGTACCTCCACATCGGCTCGGCGCGCAGAGTCTTGGTTCACAGTTCCCGCTCTCGCACTCGGAGTCTTCTATGCAGATTTCCCCCGGCCCAAGTTTGCTGTCCACCTTACACGCCGCGAGGCCGACGCCCAGGGCGCCGGCCATCAGCAACGCGGCTCTCCAATCCATGCTTGGATCTTAGCTCAATCAGCTCAGCGCGTTCGCGCAGCGATGGCCGCCCCCTACCCCGGCGGCTCGAAGGTGTCGCAGGTCGTATCGATCGTCGAAATCGCGTTGGCGAACACGCCGGCGTAGTCGAGATCGCAGACGCTGGCGCTGACGCCTTGGGTGCCGACGAGGCTCATGAACTGCTCGAAGACGGGGGTGTTTTGGTTGCCGTAGACGCAGCTGAGGTCTTGGGTGGGCAAAAAGCCGATGACCACCGACGCGTTCGCGTCGCCGCCCTTCGCGTCGAGGATCGCTTGGTACCAGGGCATCGGATCCGTGGCGACCGCGTCGTCGCCTGCGCCGATCGGCGGGTCGTCCGTCACGATCGTCACCACCAAGATCGCATCCTCGCGCAAGAAGCCCTCGTTGCAGTCGCCCGGGTCCGTCAGCGGAGCGCTCAGCGCTCGGACCATCGAGGACATCGGGCGCTCCACCGAGTTCCCCGAGGTGCCCACCTTCCCCGCGCAGGCGAAGGCCGCGTCCAAGTTCGCGTCGTCCGAAGTCAGGTAGCGACGCCCGGCCGGGAAGCCGCAGTCCATGTTCGAAGCGCGACCGCCATAGGCGTAGGTCACCCCGCCGCCGAGCTCGCGCGCGCAGCTGTCCAGCATCGCCGCCGTTCCACAGGGGTATCCCTCGCAGTTTTGTTGGTTCAAGCCGCCCGAGCAGTGCGAGCCGTCGTTGAGTTCTTCGCACACCCACGCCGCATTCTCGTCCGAGTCCACCACCATGATGTGGTGGTCTTGGCCTTGAACGTTGTCGCGGATCGCATCCAGAAATCCGGGAAAGGCCGCGATCAGTCGGTCTTGCTCGTCGGCCATCGAGCCCGAGTTGTCGATCACGAACAAGAAGTCGATCTTCTCGCAGCCGCTGTCGTTCCCCGTCTCCGCCGTATCCGTCGTCGAGCTGTCCGTGCCGATGTCGAGCAAGGGCCCGGACTCTTCACCCGTACTCCCATCCTCTTCGCTGCCCCACTCGTCGTCGGGAGGTGGCGGCAAGCAGCGATCTGAGTTTCCAGGGACGGGCAGGATTCGGGCATCGACGCAGACCCCCGAGCCGGTACAGTCATCCAGCGAACAGACCTGGCTCGCGCAGTCGCCATCGCCTTCGCAGGGCTCCCCCACCGCTGCGTCACCTCCCTTGCACGACAGGACGCACGAGCTGATGAAGAGCCACAGTCCAAGGCTACGCATGCCGCAGCATAGCGCGTTTGGACCCTAGCGGTCCTTCACACACAGCCCGCGCGCGCCATCGAACTTGGGCGAGAGGTTCTTCGCCTTCTTGCTCAAGCCCGAGTACATGATCTGGCGCGGCGCCGTCGTGGCGCGCCCGGGCGTCGACGTCCAGTAGTAGTCGCGGGGGGCCTTGCGGTCGTTGAGCAAAGCCGTGATCTCCTCGACCGTCGGCACGCGCCAGCCCTTCACGCCGTAGTTGTCCCGCTCTCGGCAGTGCGTCTCGGCTTGCTCGAGGTCGCCGTACTCCGTGCGACGCGTGTCCACCAACAAAGGCGGATCGTCGAGCACCCGAATCTTGTCTTCGTCGATCAGCTGCTCGACGAGGGACTTCGGCGCGGGCTCGGGTTCGGGTTCGGGCTCCGGTTCGGGTTCGGGCTCCGGTTCGGGTTCGGGCTCCGGTTCAGGTACGGCTTCGCCGGTTGGTGCCGCTTCGCCCGTCGCTGCCGCTTCGCCGG
>JAUIJR010000575.1 GCA_030431075.1 Polyangia bacterium
GCGCCGATCTGCGACGCCGAGGTGCGCACGCAGGTGATGTCGCAGGTCGTCGGCCCCACCTTGCGCGGCCTGGCCGAAGAGGGGCGACCCTTTGTCGGCATCTTGTTCGTCGGCTTGATGATCGACCAGGCCAAACGCGCGCGCGTCGTCGAGTACAACGTGCGCTTCGGCGACCCGGAGACCCAGCCCTTGATGCTCGGGCTCGACGAGCCTTTGGTGCCGCACTTGGTCGCGGCCGCCCACGGCAAGCTCGAGAACCGAGAGCTTCGTGCCCGCCCGGCCTGCACGGTGGTGATGGCCTCGGCCGGCTACCCGCGCAGCTCGCAAAAGGGGGTGGCGATCTCCGGCATCGAAACCGCCGATGCCCTCGAAGGCGTCCAGGTCTTCCACGCCGGGACGCGCCGCAGCGCCGACGGCAAGGGCTGGGAGACGAACGGGGGCCGCGTGCTCGGGGTGTGCGCGACGGGCGAGAGCCTCGCGCAGGCCGTCGCTCGCGCCTACGCCGCCGTGGACAGCATCAGCTTCGAGGGGGCCCAGGTGCGGCGTGACATCGCCCATCGGGCCCTGGGCTGAGCTTGCATCGCGCTCCCCGGCCCGGGAGAGGAGGGCCCGCGCAGGCCTGGCCAAGACCGCGGGGCAGACGGTATAGGGGGGCGTCATGGCGCGCATCCGACCCTTTCGCGGACTTCGCTATCGCCTCGCCGACGCCGACGCGTCGAAGCTGCTCGCGCCGCCCTATGACGTCGTCGACGCGAAGCTTCGCGCCGAGCTCGGCGCCCGCTCGCCGCACAACTGCGCGCACGTGATCTTGCCCGAGGGCGAGGGCGAGCAGAAGTACGCCAACGGGGCCGCCGCCTTCTCGCGCCTGGCCGAAGAGGCCCTCGTCCAAGACGAAGCGCCGAGCTTTTATGTCTATCACCAGCGCTTCGAGCTCGACGGCGAGAGCTTCGTGCGTCGCGGCTTCGTCACCCTGATCGAGCTGACGCGTTTCGGCCAAGGTCCGGTGCTGCCCCACGAGCGCACCTTGAGCGGGCCCAAGGCCGACCGCCTCGCCCTGATGCGCGCCTGCGATGCGCACCTCGAGCTGGTCTTTGGCCTCTTTTCGGATCCGGAGAAGTCCTGGGAGGCGGCCGTGGGCGATCAACTCGGGGCCCCGGTGCTCGACTGCGAGTACGACGGCGCCCACCACAGCTTGCACCGCGTCGACGACCCCGCCGCCTGCGAGGCGCTGAGCGCGGTGTTGGCCGAGCGCAGCATCTACATCGCGGACGGCCACCACCGCTACGAGACCATGTGCACCTTCGGTGATGAGCTCGCCGCCGGTGGGCGAGGGGAGGGGGCCGCGCGCTGGGGCATGATCTACTTGTCCAACCTCGACGACGAAGGCCTGGTCGTCTTGCCGACGCATCGCATCGTGCACGGCCTGGCTGGCCTCGACTTGGCCGCAGCCCTCGAGAGCGTGGCGCCCTTTTTCGAGCACGAGCTGCAGCCTCTGCCCGAGAGCATCGACACGTTCTTGGCCGATCTTCGCCAGCGCGGGGAGAAGGGCGCGAGCTTCGGCCTTTGCGTGCCGGGCTCGAAGGAGGTCCACCTGCTGACCTTGCGCGCCGACTTCGACCCCGCGAAGGCCGGCCTCGGCGAGCTGGCTCCCGCGCTGCAGCGCCTCGACGTCGCCTTGTTGCACGAGCTCGTGCTCGAGCGCGCCTTGGGTATCTCCAAGGCCGACCAGGCCGCCAAAAAGAACCTCCGCTACTACAAGTCCTCGAACGCGGCGATGGAGCGCGCCCAGGACGGGGCCGAGGGCACCCAGCTGGTGTGCTTCATGAACGCTACGCCGGTCGCCGATGTCGTCGCCGTCTGCGACTCGGGCGAGGTCATGCCGCAAAAGAGCACCTTCTTTTATCCGAAGATCCCGACCGGCCTCGTCTTTCACCGCCTGGCCAGCGAAGGCTGATCATGTCCGAGACCAAGCCCGCCTTCGCCCCTTTGCCCCGGGGGGCCCGTGACCTGCTGCCCGCGACTTGCCGTCGCTGGCGCATGCACACGCGGCGCTTGCTCGATCGTTTCGAGGCCTGGGGTTACCGGCAGGTGCGGCCGCCGGCCATCGAGTACTTCGAGGTCATCGGGCGCGGTCTGGACCCGGAGACCCGCGAGCGCAGCTTGCGTTTTGCCGAGGCCGAGTCGGGCCGTCTGGTCGCCTTGCGCTCGGACCTCACCCCGCAGATCGCCCGCATGGTCGCGCAACGGGTCGGCGGCACCATCGAGGTCGGTGATCAGGTGCGCTTGTGCTACGCGGCCGACGCCATCGCCACGCCCTCCAACGCGATGGAGAGCGCCGAGCGGCACCAAGTCGGCGTCGAGCTGCTCGGTGAGGTCGCGCCGCACGGCGATGCCGAGCTGGTCGCGCTCGCCGACGAGGCCCTTTGTGCGCTGGGGCTGAGCTCGCATCGTTTCGACCTGGGCGAGACCGAGGTCATGCGCCGCGCTTTGGGACGCTTGCCCGAGGGGCGCCGTGAGGCGGTGCGCTTTGCCATGGCCCGCAAAGACGGGGCCGAGCTCGCCGCCTTGCTCGCGCAGATCGAACTCGAGGATCCGACCCGCCAGGCCATCGCCGCTTTGGTGCGCTTGTACGGCGAGCCGCGCGAGACCCTGGCGCGCGCCCGTGAGCAGCTCGCGCCCCTCGAGCTCGGCGACGAGCTCGATCGTCTCGAGGCCGTCCTCGACGCCCTGGCCAGCATCGCACCCGAGACCCTGGCGCGGGTCGAGCTCGACTTGGGTGAGGCGCGCGGCCACGAGTACTACACCGGCTTGCGCTTGCGCGTGTGGGCGCCGGGCGGCGACGAGCCCATCATCCGCGGCGGTCGCTACGACGACCTGCTCGCGCACTACGGCTGCGACATGCCGGCGAGCGGCTTCGCCTTGGACCTCGACGCCCTCGAGCGCGCCTTGGACCACGCCGGCGTGGGGGCGACCGTCGACTTGCCGCCCGCGATCATGGTCGGGCTGGGGCGCGAGCAAGCGGACGCGAAGGCGCGGGCCCATGCCAGCGCGTTGGCCTCGGCCCTGCGTGCCGCCGGCCGTCGCGCCTGGGTC
>JAUIJR010000576.1 GCA_030431075.1 Polyangia bacterium
GCTCGACCAAGCCGCAAAATGCGGGAGGCAGCGCCATCCGTCCCGCGACCGTGGATGCCGCCAAGCTCCCGACCTTGGGGCACCCCACCGTGCAGCTCACGCGTCCTGCACCGCGCGGTCCCACCCTCAGCGGTTGGGCCGCGGCAGCCAGTGAGGCCCCCTTCGCCGACCGCCGTCAGCGCCGCTGGCCGATGCCGGTGCCCAACGACTTTGGGAGCACCCTCAAGATCGGCGAGCGCTTCGCCTTTGACGTGACCTTCGCCGGCAACCCCGCCGGACAAGTCGAGGCCAAAGTCGCCGCGGTCGAAAGCGACCCGCGCGGCGAATACCCGCGCGGCGCCGACCTCGTCCGTGTCGACGGCAAAGTGATCAGCACCGGCGTCGTCTCGATGCTCTCCACCGTCACCGCCGAGGTCGCTACCTGGGTCGACCGTCGCACCGGCGCGAGTGTGCGCAACGAGATGGTGATCCACCGCAGCGGGCTCGGCGCAGCCTACAAAAAGCGCGTGACCACGACTGAGTACAGCGGCCGCGGCCAGGCCGAGATCGTCGACGACGTGGACGGCAAGGTTCGCAAATACCTACGGAAGCTACCGGCCGACACCCTCGATGACCTGGCGATCATGGCCTGGGTCCGCTCTTTGGCCCTCGACGAGGGCGAGCGGGCATTCGCGCACGTCCTCGACGGCAAGGTCCTCATGCGCATGGAAGTGCAGGGTCGAGGCCGCCAAGCCCTGGATCCCATGCCCGGCATCGTGACCGCCCTGGGCGTCGAAGCGCAGGATATCCGGCTGTTGGAGGGCACCTTGACCCGCGTCGACGAGTTCGACGTCCCCTTGCCCGGTAAGCGCGTCTACAACTTCCGGGCGTGGGTCACCGCGGACGATCGCCGCTTGGTGCTGCGCTTGGAGTCCGACATGTGGTTGGGCGTGGTCCGCCTGTCCTTGGCCAGCTACGACCCGCCCGGATCCCGCGAGGGTGAACCCTGAGCCCCAGCGGTAGCCCCGCGAAGGCCGGCCCGCCGGCACCTTTCTGCTAGACTTCGCCCCGCAGCACGGTCCATGGTTCGACCGCGCTCGGCGCCCTCGCCCGATGGCCGAAAAGTACCGCCCACTATTCAAGCTCGATGCCGGAGGCATGGCCGAGGTCTATGTCGCCGAGGCCGAGTCGATGGCCGGCTTCAAGAAGAAGGTCGCCATCAAGCGCATCTTGCCGGGCCTGCTCAAGGACGACCGCTTCGTCCGCATGTTCTTGGACGAGGCGCGGCTGAGCTTGCACCTCCAGCACGCCAACGTCGTCAGCGTCTTCGACATCGGTAAGTCCAACGACACCTACTTCATCGTGATGGAGTACGTGGAGGGCACCACCCTCAAAAAGATCATGGAGACCTGGGCCGAGCGCGGGCGCCGGATCCCGGCCCAGATCACCGTTTGGATGCTCAGCCAGATCCTCGAGGGCCTGGGCTACGCCCACGACCTCCCCGATCCGGACCGCCCGGGTCAGAAGCTCGGCATCGTCCACCGCGACATCTCGCCGCCGAACATCCTCGTCTCCTGGCAAGGCGAGGTGAAGCTGACCGACTTCGGTCTGGCCAAGGCCACGACCCAGCTCGAGTCGACCGATCCCGGCGTCGTCAAAGGCAAGTTCGCCTACCTCTCGCCCGAGGCCGCCCAGGGCAACGAGGTCGACGCACGCACCGACGTTTTCGCCGTCGGCATCTTGGCCTACGAGATGCTCACCGGAAAGCGCCTGTTCTTGGGCGAGACCGACTGGCAGACGGTCGAGAAAGTTCGCGCCTGCGAGATCCCGAACATTCGGGCGCAAAACCCCGACGTCAACGAGGACCTCGAGCGTGTCGTTCGCAAGGCCCTCGCCAAGGACGTGAACGCCCGCTATCAAACGGCGGCCGCCTTCGCGGACGACCTCATCGGCGTGCTCTTTTCGATGGGCAAGCGCGTCTCGAAGCGCGAGCTCTCGAATCTGCTCGAGTCGATGCGGACCACCGCGCCGGATCCGGCCGCCTCGAGCTCCGGCTCGGGCGTCGCCGGCATCATCGCGGACCTCATCTCCGAGGAGCTGATGAACTTCCGCTCCATCGACAAGGAGGACTCGCCGGGCGCCAAGCCGCTGGCGTCGCTGGGCTCGGCCGCCTTGGTCGACTTTGGCGACGACGACGATCCCCTCGGTTTCGATCTCGCGCCCCCGCGCGATGCCTCGGTCGTCTCCCCTCCGCCGAGCTCGGGCGACAGCACCGGCGCCTTGCCGCCGGCCTCGGGCATCCCCGAAGCGCGCCCCGTCGAGCCCACGCCCACCGGCGTCATCCAAAGCCCCGCGCCCAAGCGCGAGCGCAGCGGCGGCGCCATGGTCGCCGTCTTGCTGATCCTGCTCGTCTTGGGCGGCAGCGCGGCCTACTACTTCTTGGTCATGCAGGGCGCCTGAGCGCGTACGCCGGAGGCTTCCGTCGACGAAGCCTGCGCGTCGGCGTCGGCGCGGGTAGGATTCCACGGTGAGACGCGCCGCGCTGCTTGTCTGCCTCCTGGCCTCATGCGCGGACGACATCACTGACGTGTCCGACGAATCCGGATCGACCAGTGAATCGGGCGACTCCGATTCCGGTGATGGCGACGGCGTCGGCGATGGCGACGGCGATGGCGATGGCGACGGCGACGGCGACGGGGACGGCGACGGCGATGGCGACGGCGACGGCGACGGCGACGGCGACGGCGATGGCGACGGCGACGGTGATGGGGATGGCGATGGCGACGGTGATGGCGATGGTGATGGTGATGGCGACGGTGATGGCGACGGCGATGGTGATGGCGATGGTGATGGTGATGGCGATGGTGATGGGGATGGCGATGGCGATGGGGACGGGGACGGCGATGGGGACGGCGACGGCGACGGCGATGGGGAAGGGGACGGCGATGGGGACGGGGACGGCGATGGGGACGGGGACGGCGATGGGGACGGCGACGGCGACGGCGACGGCGACGGCGATGGCGATGGTGACGGGGGCGGCGATGGCGATGGCGATGGCGACGGCGATGGCGATGGCGATGGCGATGGCGACGGCGACGGCGACGGT
>JAUIJR010000577.1 GCA_030431075.1 Polyangia bacterium
GGGCTCCAGACCCGACGCGCACGGATCTGTTCGCGAAAGCCCGGCGCCAAGCCTTCGATGCGTGCCTCGATCCGATCCGCGAAGCCCTCGGCCACCTCGGCCCAGGGGCGATCGACACGGTTGGGGACGCGCGAGTAGGTCCACAAGGTGTGCTTGCCGGCGGGGGCGCGCGTCGGATCGCACAGGCTTTGCTGCCCGATCACCAAGTAGGGGTTGTCGGGCAGCTGCCCGCTGCGCGATTGGGCGGTGAAGCGAGCGAGGTCCTCGAGGCTGTCCCCGGCGTGCACCACGGCGGCCGAGCGGCACGCTTCGACCGTCCAGGGGACGGCGCCATCCAAGGCCCAGTCGACCTTGAAGGTGCCCCAGCCACGCGGGAACTTCTTCATCTTGCGCACGACCCGGCCGGGCAAGAGGTCGCGCTCGACCAGATCCAAAAACAAGGTCGGCGTCGCCGTGTTGGCGACGACGGCCCGCCGCGCCCGTAGCTCCGTGCCGTCGTCGAGGCGCACGCCGACGGCACGCCGGCCTTCGGTCAAAACCTGCTCCACGCGGGCACCGAGGCGCACTTCGCCTCCGTGCGTGCGCAAGATCGACGCAAGAGTCTCGGTGATCGCCTTGGCGCCGCCCTCGGGGACGGGGTAGCCACCGGTGGTGGCCGTGACCATGAGCATGTAGCCGATCCCCGCGCCAAAGGTGTCGTGTGGCCCGACGTCGGTGTGCAAGGCCAAGCCCGGCAAGACGCGGCGCGCAGCCTCGGACTCGAACCAGCGCTCGGACAAGCGCGCGCCGCTGGCCATGAAGGTGTAGGCCAAGCGCAGGATGTCGAAGGGGAGCAGTCGCAAGGCGGCGCCCACCGGGGGCAAGGGCCGCAACATGGCGTCGAAGATCTTGCCTTCGACCTTCGCGTGCCAGCGGGCGATGGCGGCGATCTTCTCGCCGTCGGCCGGGCTGCCGAACTCGCCACGCATGCGTTCGAGGTCGCGGGCGAGCAGCGCGTTGCTGCCGTCGGGCGCGGGGTGGCAGCTCTCGATGGGGGCGTTGCACCACTTCAGGCCATGGCCGACCAAGTCGAGATCCACGAAGGCGGGGCTCGCCTTGCCAAAGGGGAAAAACGCGGCCCCGAGGTCGTGGATGAAACCGGGCTCGGTGATCTCGGCCGAGCTGCACGCCCCACCGACGCGCTCGGGGTTGGCCTCGCACAAGGTCACCGCGAAGCCGGCACGGGCCAAGCTCGCGGCCGCAGCCAAGCCGTTGGGTCCGCCGCCGATGACGACGATGTCGGGATCACGCCCGCTCACGCGCGGAGCCTATCACCGGGTCGCGCCCATGGCAGTCGGCCCGCCTTCGTCGTCTGGGCGCGACCGGGTCGAGCAGCTGTGCTAAGGGAGCCGACGGTGTCCGCGCCTCGCGTCGATCTCCACGCTGCCGTCGACCGCCTGGTCGGCGGGAAGCTGCTCATCTTCCCCACCGAGACCGTCTACGGAGTCGGGGTCTCGATGCGCCATCCGGCGGCGGCCGAGGAGATCTATCGCCTCAAGGACCGTCCGCGCAGCATGCCCTTGATGATGCACGTGCGTGGCCCCGAGGCGATCGAGCTGCTCGGTCGCGCGGTGCCGCGCGAGGCCTTCGCGCTGGCCGAGGCGTTTTGGCCCGGCCCGCTGACCCTGATCGTCGAGGCCGCGCCGCTCGTGCCGCGTGATTTTTTGGGCGGAGGCGAGAGCGTCGCCTTGCGCGCGCCCGACCACGCGGGCTTGCGTGCGCTCTTGGCCGAGCTCGCCACCCGCGAAGGGCAGGCCGCGGCCATCGCCGGCACCAGCGCGAACCCCCACGCCGCGCCGCCCCCCACGGACTTCGCTTCGGCCTGCGCCGCCTTCGGCGCGCGGGGACCGGCCGTGCTCGACGGTGGCAGCTGCGGAGTCGGCGTGGCCTCGACCGTCTTGCGTGTCGACCCCGAGCATTTCGAGATCTTGCGCATGGGGGTGGTCGACGCCGAGGCGATCGCCGAGGTCGTCGGGCGCCGTCCGCAACTGGTCTGAGAGTTGGTCTGGGAGTTGGTCTGGGAGTTGGCCGCGAGGTAGCGTCGCGCATGGCCGAGGACGCTCCCGATCCGCGCGCCCTCAATCGTGCGCACTGGCGCGAACGGGCGCGGCTGCATCCCCAAAGCGAGATGTACCGTCGCTTCTTCGATCGCCTGCGCGCCGGCGAGGACTGCTTGAGCCCGATCGAGCTCGCCTTGCTCGGCGACATCGACGGGCTGCGCGTGCTTCACCTGCAGTGCCACATCGGGCACGACAGTCTCTCCTTGGTCCGCCACGGCGCCGACGTCTACGGCCTCGACTTCGCGCCCGAGGCGGTCGCCCAAGCCCGACTCATGTCCGAAGAGCTGGCCTTGCCCGCGCAGTTCTTCGTCGGCGACGTGCTCGAGGGGGATCGCCATCCCGAGCTCGGCCAGCTGCGCGGGCAGATGGACCGCGTGTTCGCCAGCTACGGCGTGATCTGCTGGATCGAAGATCTCCGGCGTTGGATGGAGGTCGCCGCCGCCTACCTGCGGCCGGGCGGTCGCCTGGTTCTCGTCGACACGCACCCCTTCGCCGATGTCTTCGACGATCAGGTGCCCTTGGCCGAGTCCCCACCCACGAACCGCTACTTTCACGACGAGGCGATCCGCTGGGAAGAAAGCGGCAGCTACGCCCAGCGCGACGCCGAGACCGAGGCGAACGTCAGCTACGAGTGGAGCCATCGGGTGTCGACGATCTTGAACGCGGCGATCGACGCCGGGCTACGGATCTCTCGGTTCGGCGAGCACGTCGAGGGCTACTGGCCAAAGTTTCCCGGCCAAGCCCTGGCCGAAGACGGCCACTGGCGCTTGCCCCCCGAAGACGAAGGGCGCGTGCCCTTGGTCTTCTCGCTCGCGGCCGAGAAGCCCGAGTGAAGCCCCGGGGCTAGACGAGCTCGCTGTCGCCGAAGCGGGCGGCCAGCCGGGCGCACAGAGACTCGAGCGCGCGCTGGTCGACCTCGCGAAACGCGGCCGGGGCGTAGGAGTCGACATCGAGGACGCCGAGCACGCGCCC
>JAUIJR010000578.1 GCA_030431075.1 Polyangia bacterium
GGCGACGACGCGATATCTGGCCGACCGGCAGCGGGCATTGCTGGCGCTGCAGGGGCTGCAAGAGAGATTGGCGTCGCAGCTGCGAGATGCACCGGATGATGCGGCCGCGTCCGCGCCGGCGGTGCCCAGCCTCGAGGCCTTGGGTACGCCATTGGAACCCGGGCCTTGGGGCGAGCCGCCGCGGGTGCTCACGCGCGAGGACGGCGGCTGGGAGCTGTGCGACGCGGGCCCGGACGACACCTTTGAGACGCGCGACGACCTGTGCGTCGGGCCGGCCTACATCTACTTTCAGTTCTAGCCGCTCTAGTTGTGCAGCGGGGCTTGGCCGCGCTCGCTGCCCAGGCGTAGGCGCATCACGATGTTACAGCGCGCGTAGATCGGATGCGGGGCGGTCGACTCGGTCTCGAAGCCCAGCGATCGGTAAAGCGAGAGCGCCGCTTCGAGCCGGCTGTTCGACAAGAGCATGACCTCGTTCGCCCCCTTGTCGCGGGCTTTGGCCAAGGCGGCCAAGGCCAATCGGCGGCCCAGGCCGCGCCCACGAAAGGCGGGGTCGACAGCCATGCGGGCGAGCTCGTAGGCGCCGTCTTCGTGGCGAAAGAGCGCCGAGACACCCACGACCTGCTCGCCGATCAGCGCGGCGAAGGTGTGCCCGCCGGCGTGCCAGATGGACTGGGGGTCGGCCGCGAGCGCTCGGTCGGCGGCCTCGAGCTTGAAGTGCTCGGAGATCCACAGCTCGTTGAGCCGCACCAGATCTCCGAGGTGTTCGGGACGGTCTTCGTGGATGACGGCGTCCATGACGAAGCAGTTTAGTGCCGGCCCGCGGTCCGTCTCGCAAAACCCTGTACGCGGCCTCCAGTCCCCCCGCTGACGGGGCCCGCCGCCGCGAGCGCCCGCGCGGCGCGATCGCGGCGGCCCCTGCTGGCGCCCGAGCCTCATGGACCCCCGCGCCTCGGGACAGGGGAGCCGGCGACCCCATTGAGGGGACCCCCGAACTTCCCCCACGGCGGCAAAGGGCCCCCGGCCCGCCCTCCAAGGCGGCTCGAGCTCCACGCCCAAAAGTCTCCTAGACCCGCGATATCGCTCAGAAGCGGCGAACGCACCCCTTGGGGCGAAGAGATGTTGGATCACCCTGTCGACGGGATTACCGCGCTAATTCACGCCGACGCGCGCTCAAATGAATTGAGAGCTGAATTCAATGCATGGAGGGGAAATTCACCCGCGCGGGTCAATTCAATCAGGATCGCGGTAAATGCCCCGCGTGACCGTGGCATCATGTCGCCGTGTCTAGAGGGCAACGCGGGCGTATCGCAGCCGTGGTGGTTGGCGCGCGGCGGCAAGCGGTACTGGAGTTTTTGCGCACCAACCCCAAAATGACCTTGGGCGAGGCGTCGAAGCTGCCCGAGGGTTACGGCGAGGTGGCCAAAGAGCTCACCATGGCCGAAATCATGTCGGGGCGCTCGCGGCGCAGCGCTGGGCCCATCGGCCATCGCGGCAGCCCGGGGCCGAGCGAGGTCTCGGTGCGCACGAAAGTCGAGCGCAACGCCTACGACGCGCGCGTGTTCGAGGCCCTGGTAGCCCACGGCGAGCCCATGGGCGCCGAAGCCCTGCGCATCGAAGTCGGCGGTCACGGCTCCCAGCTACGCCGCAGCCTCAAGCGCCTCATCGGCCGCAAGAAGGTCAAGCGCAAGGGCAAGGACCGCAACACGCTGTACTGGGCGGTCTGAATCTCGCGTCCCCTCACCCGCCGTACACCGCATCGGGTGGCAGCGGGACGCAGCGCTCATTGATGCAGGTCAGCGGCCAGCCGTTCTTCTCGAAGTCCGCGGGGCCGCGGCTGCCGGCGCAATCCTCTCGTCGCGCGCAGCTCGTGCGGCACGGCGCGCGGCCCTCGGCGATGTAGGGATAGC
Organism: Polyangia bacterium; assembly: GCA_030431075.1. Classification (GTDB taxonomy): domain Bacteria; phylum Myxococcota_A; class Polyangia; order Nannocystales; family Nannocystaceae; genus JAUIJR01. Next base: position 1,908 of record JAUIJR010000578.1, read on the forward strand.
AGCGCGAGGACTCGCTGCGATCGATGCGGGTACCGGCGCACGCGCCGAGACATAGACCGAGGGCGAGGCCGGCCGTCGGGCCAACGAGGAGCGTGGCGCACAGCGAGCGGCGGGCTCGAAGCGACGGCTGCGCGCGGGGAAAAAACTCGGCCATGGCTCTCCTGGGCGTCGATGCTCGCACGCCCTGCCCTCCCCTGGCCAGGCACGCCTACCCGTGGCACAACCGGATCGATGAGCGAGCAAGGCTTTTATCCGATCGGGACGCCGGGACAGGCGTGGGGCGAGGCCGAAAAGGCACAGTGGCTGGCGGCGCGGGAGATCCAGCGAAGCTACCGCGACGAGGTGCTGACGCGGCTCGAGTCCTTTGTGGTCGAGCACGAGGGCTGGGAGCTGGCGCGCTATGGGGCCTTGAGCATCGACCCCGATCGTTATCCGCTGATCTGCGTGCGCACGCGCGACGCCGACCCCGAGCGGCCGTGGGTGCTGATCACGGGCGGCGTGCACGGCTACGAGACGAGCGGGGTGCAAGGGGCCATCGCGTTCTTGCGCGAGGCGGCGGCTGACTTTGCCGAGCGCGTAAACTTTTTGGTGGCGCCGTGTGTGAGCCCCTGGGGCTACGAGGTGATCAACCGCTGGAACCCGCGGGCCCTCGATCCCAACCGCAACTTCGTGGCCCAAAGCCCGGTCGAAGAGTCGGCCGCCTTGTGGGACTTGGTGCGCGCGCACGAACAAAAGACCGGCCGCGGCTTTCTCATGCACATGGACCTGCACGAGACGACCGACAGCGACGAAGACGAGTTCCGTCCGGCCCTGGCCGCGCGCGAAGGTCAGGCCTTCGAGCCCGGCATCATTCCCGACGGCTTTTACACCGTGGCCGACGAGTCCAACCCCCAGCCCGAGTTCCAAGCCGCCATCATCGCCGCCGTCCGCGAAGTCACCCACATCGCCCCGCCCGACGACAAAGGCCAGATCATCGGCGCCGACGTCACCCAAGACGGCGTCATCCACTACGACTTCAAACCCCTCGGTCTGTGCGCCGGCCTCACCGACGCCACCTACACCACCACCACCGAGGTCTACCCCGACAGCCCCAAAGCCACCCCCGAGATCTGCAACGCCGCCCAAGTCGCCGCCGTCCGCGGCGGCCTGGGGTATGCGTT
>JAUIJR010000069.1 GCA_030431075.1 Polyangia bacterium
CCCACCGGCCGCCAAAGATCGTCGGCCAGGATCTGCAAGAGGGCGTCGATGCCCTTGCCGTCGGTGAGCGGGCTCAGGCCCAAGGCCCGCCCGAGCAGCCAGGCGATGGGCCCCGCGGTGAGGGCCAAGACGCCCAGGTCGATCGCAAAGGCGGCGGCCCGCCGCCAGGTGCGCGCGGTGGTCACGGCCACTAGCGCCGCGCCGCAGCTGGGGCAGCGCTCGGTCGTCCGCGGATCGGCGTCGGGACCGAGTTCCGTGTCGCACACGGGGCAGGGGGCCGGGCCGGGCTTGGACCCGAAAATGGGCACGGCAGGAGATTAGCACGAGGGTCCGGGAGGGCCGCCGGGCAATCAAAGATCCGTTTGGAGCGTGGCGAGGGCCGCGGCGACGGCCAACTCGGTGCGCAAGATCCACGGCCCGAGGCCCAAGGGGAGGGCGCCCGCGCGCTCGAGCGCCGCGAGCTCGGCCTCCGAGAAGCCGCCCTCCGGCCCGACGGCCAGCCGAAGGGCGCCGCTGCGCACCCCCCCGATCCCACCCGCGCCGCCCGGTGCCGCGACGACCAGGGGCGTCCCCTCGCCCTCGGCCAAGGCCGTGGCCAGGTCGGGATGCTCGCGCCAGCTCGGTCGGTCGACGCGGCCGCACTGCCGGCGCACGGCGTCGATGCTGGCCTCGATGCGCGCGGCCTTGGGCGCCTCGCGCTGAGAGCGTTCGCAGCGGACCAAGTCGATGTGCGCGACATCCAAGGCCGTGGCCGCCTTGATGGCTTCGGCTAGCGCGGCGCGCTCTACGATCCCGAGCAACAAGCGGCGCGGAGCCTTTCGCGTCGGCCGGGGCAAGGCCGCGTCGAGGCGCACCCGGGCGCCGCGGCGACCCTCGCCCGGATCGAGCAAGGTCGCGCGCCAGCCTCCCTCGTGGCTCAGCACGTCGAGGACTTCGCCCGCCCGCCGCCGACGCACGCGCGCGACGTAGCGAGACTCTTCGGCGTCGAGCTCGAGCTCGCTGCCGACCTCCAGTTCGTCTGCGGCCGCGGCCGCCCCGAGCAAGACGCGGACGCTCACTGCGTCTCCGGGCGGCGCCACCACAAGGCGCACCAGTCCTCGAGCTCGGGGCGCCCGAGAAGCTCGAGGCCCAAGGCGGTGTAGCGCGCGACGAGGCGGTCGCCCTCTTCGTTCAAGATTCCGCTGAGCAGCAACTCTCCGCCCGGCGCGACATGTTCGACGATGGCCTCGGCGAAGGGGTCCAAGACCTCGGGCCGAATGTTCGCGATGACCAACGCGAAGCGTTCGTCGAGCGCCCCCGCCCCGCCGACGGCAAAGCGACTGCGCTCCAACAGCGCGTTGATCTCGACGTTCTCGCGCGCGGTGTCGACGGCTTCGGGGTCGATGTCGACGAAGACGAGCTCGCTTTGCGCCGCGGCCCGCTTGGCCCACGCGATGCCCAAGATCCCCGAGCCGCAGCCGAGGTCCAAGACGGCCGCCGGCGCGAAGCCCTCGCGCGCGCGCTGCATCAAGAGCTCGAGGCACAAGCGCGTGCTTTGGTGATAGCCGGTCCCAAAGGCGCGCCCCGGATCCAAGACGAGCTCGCGCTCGGGATCCCCTTCGCGTCGCTCGAGCCAGCTCGGGCGCAAGAGCAGGTCGCCCTCACCCAAGATGATGTGCGTGTAGAAATTCTTCCACGAGTCGCGCCAGTCGTCGTCGGTGCGCACCTGGGCGTGCACGTCGAGCTCGAGGCCCATCGCGGCGCCTCGTTGCCGCGCGCGAAGCTCGAGTTCTTCGACATGTGGCGGCGTGGTGTAGACGACGAGCTCGGGCGCTTCGACGCTCGCCCCGAAAAGCGCAGGGTCTCGGGTCTCGACGCCACCCACGCCAGGGTGCTCTGCGAGCATGGCCCCGAGGGCATCGAGCAGGTCGACGAGCCCGCTGTCATTCTCGCCCCCGCTGGAATTGGGGGCGCGAAGGGTCAGTGTGGCCCAAGGCGCGGTCTCGGCGTTTTCCTTTGACATGGGTAGCCCAGGCCGATTACACAGCCTCTCGGAGAAAACGGCAAAGTGCAGCAGTTCGACGGAGTGAAGGTGTTTTCGGCGACCAAAGCGCGCGAGCGCGAGGAGATCAGTGGTCGCATCACGGAGTGGATCTCGAACAACAAGGGCAAGATGGAGATCGTCGACAAGAAGGTCACCCAAAGCTCGGACAACGAGTACCACTGCTACACGATCGCGATTTTTTACAAGCTCACCTAGCGTGAGGGGTGCGAAGGCACCCGCCAACAAAAAGAGCACGGCGGCCGCGAGGCCCCGTGCTCTTTTCGTTTCGCGCCTCAGCCGGGGCACTGCGGTGCCGCGTGGACCGTGACATGAGGCGGCCCTAGCGAGACCCGTGAGTCCCAGCGTGGATCGATGCGGTGCCAATCGATACCCTCGTCGTGATGCGCTCGCTGGATCCCGTCGCGCTGCTCGATGCCATCTACGAGCCCACCGACGGCGTCGAGGCCTGGCTCCAACGAGCCGCGGCCGCTTTGGCCGAAGTGCTCGACGAAGAGGGCGGAGGCTACGGCGCCTACTACATGGGGGTCGACGGTGTGCTTCGCAGCATGCGTTGGTCCGAAGGGCGAATGACTCGAGGCGAGTTCGAACGCGCGCTGGCGGCCGCCGCTCAGTTTGCGGGACGCTGCGACAGCGAGAGTTACGTCCGCAGCGTGCAGACGGCGCTCGGTCTGAACGAAGCCTTCGAGATGACTCGCCGCACCGTGGGCGGCTACGACGAGATGGCGTCGAGTGCCTTTCCCTCGTGGCTGGTCTCGGCGCCCTATGTGGCTGCGCCGGACGGCGAAGGAGGGCTGTTGACCTTCGGCTTTCATCGCGCGACGCCCTTCGAGCCTCCCCCGCGTCTGGAGACGGCCTTCCGGCGGATCGCCATTCACTTGGGCGCGGGCTACCGACTCGCGCGCCAACGTGCCCGCGAGGCGGTGTCGGAGTTCGATTGGATGCTCGACGACCGCGGCAAGGTCGTTCACTCCGTGATCGATGACGCTGCGCGCGAGTCCTTGCGGGAGGCGGCCGTCGAGATCTGGAAAGCCAAAGGCAGCGAGCACGAAGCCGACCGGCTGCGCGCGCTGGAGACCTGGCAGGGGCTCTTCGTTGGACGTTGGTCCCTCGTCGATCACTTTGGGGACGACGGGAGGCACTATGTGGTCGCGATCGAAAACGGCCCCGAGAGCCCCGGCATGCAGCAACTGACCGCACCGCAGCGCCGAGTGATGTTCTATGCCTCGCTCGGGTGGAGCAACGCGGAGATCGGCTACGCCTTGGGCTCCAGCGCGTCGACCGTTGCGACGCACTTGAGCCGCGGCCTCGAAGCTTGCGGCATAGCGAATCGCGGGCAACTCGTGGCGATGTCGACGGCGCTGGCGATGTCGGTCATTCGGGCCCGGGCGGCGTCGAGCTGAGCGCGAGCGGGTCGTAGGCGAGCAGTTCCCAGCGGTTCGAAACTCCCAGCTTGGCGTAGATCGCCTGCAACTGGTGGCTCACCGTTCGGGTGCTCGTCGCGCGTGCCTTGGCAATGTCCGCGTCCTTGAGTCCGCGGCGCGCGAGCTCGAGAACTCGATTCTCGGCGGGCGTCAGGGCGGGGAGGTCCTCGACGGGCCACGAGAGAACGCGGACGAATGCGGGCTTGTCTTCACTCATCTCGAGGCTCCAGGCAGCCTCGAGATCCTAGCGTCGGCGCGCGGCGAGATCTAGCGGGCCGAATCCGCCCAGTTCCCGATCCCCCGAGAATGGACTCGCTTCGCCGGCGGCGACGCGTCCCCCGCTTTGGGGACGCAATAGCGGTTCCAAAAGGACACGACCGTGCCGGCCTCCGAGGGAAACTCGAACTCGGTCGAGCTGGCCTCCGGCCCGTCGAGTAGATTCGGGAGGCAGTCGTAGTCGGGGTGTGAGAAGGACACCGTGTAGTCCACCCCCGCGGGCAGGTTGCCCCAGGCCCACGCGCCAGCGGTGGCCGTGCCACCCAAGGAGAGCCCCTCCTCGCTCGGGAAAACGGGGCCCACGCCAGAATCCGGCGAGATGGTGAGCTCGTAGCCGAGCAGCGGGGGATCCTCGTCCCCCTCGTCTTGAGAGATGAAGAGGTTGTTGAGGACGTGCCCGGCACTGTCGTCGATCGTCTCCCCGATACTCGCCACCAGTAGCGCGAGCGCGCCGCGTGGCCAGATGCCAATCTCGATATTGAGTCCCTCGTGCGCGGTGTGAAAGGGCATCAGGCCCGTGAGGTGCTCTTCGGCCGAGATCTCGAGCCAGGTGTGAAGGCCATTGGGGACGGCCTCGAACTCGAAGCGGCCGTTGGCGTCGGTAGTCGTGCACAGCTCGGTGTCACGAATGCAGACGCTCGCGCCGACGAGAGCCGGTCGATCGACGCCGGGTGCTTGGTTCGCGCCGACCCAGCCCATCATCGGAAAGGACGCGGGCAAGTTTCCGCCCTCGTCGCCGCTCTCCTCACTCTCGCTGCTCTCCTCCGCACTCTCTTCGGAGTCGGTAGAGGCTTCGCTGAACTCGTCGTCGGCGCTTCCCTCGTCGCCGCAGCCGGGCAGGCCGATGGAGATGGCGCTCAGGAGCAGGAGTCCAGTCGGCCAGTGAGGATGGGAGTGGCTCGGGTTCTCGTGGTTCGTGGGGTGGCGCATGGAAGTGACCGATTCGTGGAGGGCGGTGGCTCTCGTCTGGCTGGAATCGGAGACGCTCCGACTCGGTCACCAAGCTAGTGCGAGCTGTGTCCTCGCTGCATCGGCAATTCGTCCACCTGCGCCGAGCAGGCCCGATTCATGCCGCGCAATGGCGCGATTCGGTCCCGAGAGCGGCGCAACGACGACACCCGCCACGAAAAAGAGCACGGCGGCCGCGAGGCCCCGTGCTCTTTTCGTTGATGCTTCGCTTCGCTTACTTCGCCGAAACGCCCGCGCGCATGAACTCGCGGTTGAGCAAAGTGATCGCGTCTTGGCCGATCTCTTTGGGGCAGGCGGCGGAGCATTCGCCGTGGTTGGTGCAGCCGCCGAAGCCTTCGCCGTCCATGGCGGTGACCATGCGGCGCACGCGGTCGCGGCGCTCGGGGGCGCCCTGGGGCAGCAAGCTCAGGTGCGCGACCTTGGACGCGGTGAAGAGCATCGCCGAGGCGTTGGGGCAGGCCGCCACGCAGGCGCCACAGCCGATGCAGGCCGCGTAGTCGAAGGCTTCGTCGGCCTCGGCCTTGCCGATCGGAATCGCGTTCGCGTCCTGGGGCGCGCCCGTGTTCACGGTGATGTAGCCGCCGGCTTGCTGGATGCGGTCGAAGCTCGAGCGGTCGACCACCAGGTCCTTGATGATGGGGAAGGCCCGCGCGCGCCAAGGCTCGACCACGATGTGGTCGCCGTCCTGGAAGGAGCGCATGTGCAGCTGGCAGGTCGTGGTGCCCTGGCGGGGGCCGTGGGGCGACCCGTTGATCACCATCGAGCAGGCGCCACAGATGCCTTCGCGGCAGTCGTGATCGAAGGCGACGGGCTCTTCACCCTTGGAGATGAGCGACTCGTTGAGCACGTCGAACATCTCGAGGAAGGACATGTCGGGGCTGGCCTCGACCTCGTAGTCCTTGAAGGCGCCCTGGGCGTTGCGGTTTCGTTGCCGCCAAACGGTGAGTTTGATCTTCATGCTTCGCTCCTGCCCTTCTTACTTGTAGCTGCGGGTGGTCAGCTTCACGTACTCGAAGCTCAGTTCTTCTTTGTTGAGCTTGGGGGCGGCGTCGGGGCCTTGGTACTCCCACACCGCGCCGTAGGCGTAGTTCTCGTCGTCGCGCAGGGCCTCGCCCTCGTCGGTCTGGTACTCCTCGCGGAAGTGCCCGCCGCAGCTTTCCTCGCGGTCGAGGGCGTCGTGGCACATGATCTCGCCGAACTCGAGGAAGTCGGCGACACGGCCGGCCTTTTCGAGCCAGGGGTTGAGCTCCATCGAGTCGCCGGGGACGGCCACGTCGTTCCAGAAGCGCTCGCGCAGCTCGGGGATGAGCTGAAGGGCTTTTTGCAGGCCCTCGCGGTTGCGGGCCATGCCGCAGTGGTCCCACATGATCTGGCCGAGCTCGCGGTGGAAGACGTCGACCGGCGTGCGGCCGCCGATGCCCATGAGTTTTTCGACCTTGGCTTTGACCTCTTCTTCGGCCTTGTCGAACTCGGGGTGGTCGGTGGCCACCTTGCCTTGCCAGCCCGTCGCCAGGTAGTGGCCGAGGGTGTAGGGGATCACGAAGTAGCCGTCGGCCAGGCCCTGCATGAGGGCCGAGGCGCCCAGGCGGTTCGCGCCGTGGTCGGAGAAGTTGGCCTCGCCCAGCACGTGCAGCCCGGGGATGTTGCTCATGAGGTTGTAGTCCACCCATAGGCCACCCATGGTGTAGTGGACGGCCGGGTAGATGCGCATCGGCTGGCGGTAGGGGCTCTCGCCGGTGATGCGCTCGTACATCTCGAACAAGTTGCCGTAGCGGTCTTCGATCTGGTCGCGCCCGTCGCGTTCGATGGCGGCGGCGAAGTCGAGGTAGACCGACAAGCCGGTCGAGCCGACGCCGCGTCCCTCGTCGCACTCTTTTTTTGCGGCGCGGGCGGCCACGTCGCGGGGGACGAGGTTGCCGAAGCTCGGGTAGCGGCGCTCGAGGTAGTAGTCGCGCTCGGACTCGGGGATCTCGTTGGGGGCGCGCGCGTCCTCGGGGTTGCTGGGCACCCAGACGCGGCCGTCGTTGCGCAGCGACTCCGACATCAGGGTCAGCTTCGACTGGTAGTCGCCGCTGACCGGGATGCAGGTCGGGTGGATCTGCGTGAAGCAGGGGTTGGCGAAGCCGGCGCCCTTTTTGTAGGCGCGGAAGGCCGAGGTGACGTTCGAGCCCTTGGCGTTGGTCGAGAGGTAAAAGACGTTGCCGTAGCCGCCGGTGGCCAAGATGACCGCGTCGCCGGCCCAGCGCGAAATCTCGCCGGTGATCAGGTTGCGCGTGATCAGGCCGCGGGCGTGGCCGTCGACCAGCACCACGTCGAGCATCTCGGTGCGCGGGTGCATGGTCACCTTGCCGGCGTCGATCATGCGGTTGAGCGCCGAGTAGGCACCGAGCAGCAGCTGCTGACCGGTCTGGCCGCGCGCGTAGAAGGTGCGGGAGACCTGCGCGCCACCGAAGGAGCGGTTGGTGAGCATGCCGCCGTACTCGCGGGCGAAGGGCACGCCTTGGGCCACGCACTGGTCGATGATGTCGACCGAGACTTGCGACAAGCGATAGACGTTGGCCTCGCGGGCGCGGTAGTCACCACCTTTGACGGTGTCGTAGAACAGCCGGTACACGCTGTCGCCGTCGTTTTGGTAGTTCTTGGCGGCGTTGATGCCACCTTGGGCCGCGATGGAGTGGGCGCGGCGCGGGCTGTCTTGAAAGCAAAAGCAGTCGACCTCGTAGCCCAGCTCCGCCAAGGTGGCGGCGGCCGAGGCTCCAGCGAGGCCCGAGCCCACGACCAAAATGCGGAACTTCCGCTTGTTGGCCGGGTTGACCAGCTTCATCTCGAAGCGGTGCTTGTCCCACTTCTTTTCGATGGGGCCCGAAGGGATCTTGGCGTCGAGTTCCATGTCCGTGTCCGTGTAGGTCCGTTGGGAGTTGTGCGGCTCAGCCGGCGGTGACGACACCCATCATGCAAGCGAGGGGCGGGGCGGCGAAGCCCAAGAACAAGATGATGGCGACCACCGGACCGATCATCTCGATCGGCTTGGTGAAGCGACCGCGGGACAGGCCCATGGTCTTGAACATGCTGGTCACGCCGTGGCTGAGGTGCATGCAAACGAAGACCACGAAGGCGAGGTAGGTGCCCAAGATGCGGGGGTCTTCGAAGCTGATGACGAAGTGCGAGTAGAGGTCGTGCCGACCGAACTCGTCGATCCAGGTGTACTGCTCGGCGTCGACCCAGCCCAAGGTGAAGTGGGCGAGGTGGTAGAGCAGGGCGAAGAAGATGGCGAGGCCCGCGAACCACATCGACTTGGCGGCGAAGGTGGTGCGACGCGAGCGGAGCTTGACGTAGCCCTCGGGGCGCGCGCGCTGGTTGCGGTTGGTCAGCGCGGTGGCGGCGGCGATGTGGGCGCCGATCATCCCGAGCAGGCCGAAGCGGGCGATCCACTTGAGGCCGCCGAGACCCTGAAGGAACTCGGCGTAGTCGTTGTAGGCCACCCGCCCCTGGAAGACGATGAGGTGGCCGAGCATGTGGATGACCACGAAGCCGACCATCGCCACGCCGGTGATGGCCATGACGATCTTCAAGGTGACGGAGGATACGAGCAGACTCTGGGCTTTTCCCTGACTCATCGCTTCTCTCTCGCGGATGCTAGGGCGCCTGGGCACCCACTCACGGGTCGCCATTAGCATAGATCCACCCGCTGGGGTGCCGAATTCGAAGGGCGAAGAGCGCCTACGCGCCCAAAGCGAGATCTTCGGGCGACGCGAAGTGCGACCGGTGCGGGCGCAGGCGGCGACGCGCGGGGGGCCGTTGCGCCCGCAGATCCGCGATCAGTGCACCGTGATGTTGCGGTTCGGGACCCAGCTCAGCTCGAAGTGACCGAGCATGCAGGGGTCGTCGGGCGTCATGCGCACGACCGGGTGCGAAGGCCCATCGCGCATCCCCGCCGGGCGCACCCCGTTGGTGCTGGCCAGGTCGTAGACGAACAGCGAGCTCGGCCCCTCTTCCGTGACCAAGGCGTGCACGCGCGACAAGTTGCGGCCCGCGCCCGCGAGCGAGCAACGGTCCGAGTAGCGGCCGATCAGCAAGCCGCGCTGCAGCTCTTCGGCGTTGACGTCGAGCTCGCGTACCGAGTCGTCTTCGTGGCCGGTCTTGGTCGAGCGCAGCTGCAAGTAACCGCGCGAGACCTGCTGGTTGAGCTGATTGCCGCGGTAGCCGCCGATCTCGGCCACGCCCGCGTCGGCCGGCACCGCGAGCATCTGTCCGCTGCCCTTCGCGTCGAGCCCGGTCAAGCGCTCAAAGGCCGCCTCAGGGGGTCCATCGAGCAAGGCGAGGCCGTCGGGCCCACCGGGCAGCGCGTACAAAAAGGTACGTCCAAAGCTCAGGGCCACGCGTCCATGCGCCGAAAAGCCGGCGACGCGCGTGCCGTCGGCGAGGACCACTCCCGCGCGCCCGCCGAGGTCGTAGCCGCGCAAGAGCAGGCCGCCTTGGCCCGGCCAGATCGTCAGCAGCAGGTGGCGCAAGCTGACGCGGTTGTCTTGGGGGATGCTCAGCCCGCAGCGATTGTGACGACCGATCACCAAGGCGAAGGGGAGCTCGCGCGGGCGAGGAGCGGTCGTCTGCGCGACCGGAAAGGCGCGATGATCGACGGCGGCCACGAGGGTGTCACCGGCCGGGGTACCGGCGACCAGGGCGCTGAGAATCGGCGTCACCCGCGCGAAGTTTTCGGCGAGTGCACGTGCCGCTTCGGCGGACTGGTTCGGCCCGTGCAAGCCCGAGTCCCCCGCCTGTGGTTCCCGGTTGGACACCTCTGTCAAAGCTACGGGACTTCTCGCCGCGTATCTACGCCTGCGGCCGAGAATCGGCGATTGAGGGCAAGCGCGGCCTGCGCGGGCCTCGGTGGGGGTGCCTTTGGGGGGAGGGGGCTGCGAGGGCCCGGGGGCGTGCGCTCGCGCCGATCCCCAGACGCTTGTTCCCCTGTTCGACGAGGCGCGACGGCGCTAGGGTCTCGCCACCGCGCCCCCCGGCGAAAGGTCGAGCGATGAGCCAAAAAGAGATCACCACCATCTTGGGTCCCGATGCGAGCTTCGACGGTAAGCTCACGTTCCAAGGTGCCCTGCGCATCGACGGTCGATTCAGCGGGGAGATCCACACCGAAGGCACCCTCGTCGTCGGCGAGCGCGCGGTGGTCGAGGCCCAGATTCGAGCGGGGGACGTCATCGTCCAAGGGCGCGTGACCGGCAACATCTCGGCGAGCGGAAGCCTCGAGATTCGCGGTCCTGCGCAGGTCCACGGCAATCTCGACGTCGGTAGCTTGCTGATCGAGCCCGGTTCGGTGTTCGAGGGCAACTGCAAGATGGGCCGCCGCGAGGACGCATCCGCCGCGAACGACGCCTCGAGCGCGGCCCAGTAGCCCGAGGCACTGCCCACGCACCTGCGCGGGGGCGGGATCTCTTCGCCCCCATTGCAGTCGTCGATTCGGCCGCCTGTAGGCCGGGAAACGCCCCCGATACGCGTTGACCTGGTGGTGCCAGCGTGCTACCTCCGCGCCGCCTTCCCGGGGGGTCGACCCCTCGCAAAAGGGCACGACAAGGGACCCGATGACCCTCCCGAGCGCCTACGGAAGTGACCTCTTGCTCGCCGCCCCCGTCGTCGACATCGACGGCACCTTCTTCATTCAGGCCGGCATCTTTTTGGTGCTGATGGTCCTGCTGCAACAGCTGCTCTTCAAGCCTTGGCTCGAGGTGCAAGCGCGTCGCAACGAGAAGATCGACGGGGCCTTCGCCCAGGCCGAAGCGCTCGAGCGCAAGGCCAAGCAGTACGAGTCCGAGTACGCCGAGGATCTTCGCAAGGCCCGCGAGGCAGCACTGACCATGCGCTCGAAGTCGCGTCACGAAAAAGAGGCCGAAGGCGAGACCCTGGTGAGCAGCGCGCGCAGCGAAGCCGCGGCCGAGCTCGGCGCCGAGAAGGCCCGCATCCGCGACGAGGCCACCAAGGCCCGCAGCGCGCTCGAAGGTCGCATCGACGAGCTCGCCGAGAACATCACCCAAAAAGTCTTGGGGAGGAGCGCATGAACCGGATCAAAGTTTGGAGCCTGCGGATCTCGGCGCTGGCCATCGTGGCCCTCGGCGCGCTTCCGGCCGCTGCGAGCCCCGACGCCCACGGCGGCGGTCACGGCGGTGGATTCTCGATCCTCACCGACCGCGACTTTTGGCTGCACTGGCCCACGAAAGAGGACACCCGCACCGGCTTTTTGTGGATGCTCATCAACTTCGCGGTGCTGATGCTGATCTTGAACAAGTTGTTGTTCAAGAACCTGCGCTCGGCCAACGCGGAGAAGCACGACCACATCAAGCTCGAGCTCGAGCGGGCCACCGAGGCACGCGCCACGGCCGAAGGCCTGCTCGGCGAGTACAAGGGCCGCTTGTCGGACCTGCAAGCCGAGATCGAGCAGATCAAGAAGCAAGCGACGGAGCTCGCCGAGTCCGAGGGCAAGGCCATCGTGGCCGAGGCCAAAGAAGAGGCCGAGAAGATCCGCCGCGCGGCCAAAGAGGCGGCCGAGCGCGAGGCCATCATGCGCCAGCGCCAGATCGAGGACGAGGTCGTCGACCGTGCCCTCGAAAAGGCCGAGGCCGTCATCCGCAAGAGCTTCGGCGATGCGGACCACCGCCGCCTGATCGACACCTACATCAGCGAGGTCGAGAGCGTCGACCTCGGCGGCGAGAGGAAGGCCGGCTGAGCCGGACCTGGGAGGACCCACGATGATCTCCGGAAGTCTCGCCAAACGCTACGCCCGCGCCCTCATCGAGCTCGCCCAAAGCCCGATGCAGCGCGACCGCTACCTCAAGGACCTCGAGGGTCTGGCCGCCGCGATGCAGGCCCCCCTCGAGTCCGGCACCCTCGGCAAGCTCCTCGACGCCGGTCACCTGAGCGTGGCCAAGCGCAAGGGCATCGCCGCCGCCGTCGGCAAGCGCGTCGGCATCGACGCCACCGTGGCCAAGTTTCTCGACCTCCTCGTCGAGCGCGGCCGCGCCGGGGGCATGGTGCTCATCGCCCGCCACTACCGCGACCTGGCCGACGAGGCCGCCGGTCGCGTGCGCGCCACCGTCAAGTCGGCCAAGCCCTTGCCGGCCGACGCCGTGACCAAGCTGACCGCGTCCTTGTCCAAGGCCACGGGCAAAAAAGTCCTCCTCGAGGCCGAGGTCGACCCCGAGCTCATCGGGGGCCTGGTGACCACCATCGGCTCTCACACCCTCGACCGTAGCGTGCGTGCTTCTTTGGCCCGCCTGCGCACGAACCTTCACAACCACTGAGTTTCCTTCGCCCCGGCGAAGCCCACGAATTCCCCCTCGCAATCAGCGACGGCAAGCGACCAGAAAAAAGCAAGATCATGGAGATCCGAGCCGACGAAATCAGCCGCATCATCCGCGAACAAATCGCGGGTCACGACACCTCGACCTCGGTCGAGGAGACCGGCACCGTGTTGACGGTGGGCGACGGTATCGCCCGCGTCTACGGCCTCGCCAAGGCCATGGCCGGCGAGATGCTCGAGTTCCCCCACGGGGTGCGCGGCATGGTCCTCAACCTCGAGGAAGGCAACGTCGGTGTCGCCTTGCTCGGTAACGACCACCTCATCAAAGAGGGCGACGAGGTCAAGCGCACGGGCACCATCATGTCCGTCCCCGTCGGCAAGGCCCTCGTCGGCCGCGTCGTCAACGCCCTCGGCGAGCCGGTCGACGGCCAAGGCCCCATCGAGGCCGAGTCCAGCAGCCCGGTCGAGATCAAGGCCCCGGGCATCATCGCCCGCAAGTCGGTCCACGAGCCGATGCAGACCGGCCTCAAGGCCATCGACGCCATGGTGCCGATCGGCCGTGGTCAGCGCGAGCTGATCATCGGCGACCGCCAGACCGGCAAGACCGCCGTCGCCATCGACGCGATCATCAACCAAAAGGGGCAGAACATGATCTGCGTCTACGTGGCGATCGGTCAAAAGCAGTCGACCGTCGCTTCGGTGGTGGAGCGTCTGCGCCGCGAAGGTGCGATGGAGTACACCATCGTCGTCGTCGCCGGTGCCTCCGAGTCGGCGCCCCTGCAGTTCTTGGCGCCTTACACCGGCGTCACCATGGGCGAGTTCTTCCGCGACAACGGCGGCCACGCGCTGCTCGTCTACGATGACCTCTCCAAGCAGGCCGTCGCCTACCGCCAGCTCTCGCTGCTGCTTCGTCGTCCGCCCGGTCGTGAGGCCTACCCCGGCGACGTCTTCTACCTGCACAGCCGCTTGCTCGAGCGCGCCTGCAAGCTCTCCGCCAAAGAGGGCGGTGGCTCGCTGACGGCGCTGCCCATCATCGAGACCCAAGCCGGCGACGTCTCGGCCTACATCCCGACCAACGTCATCTCCATCACCGACGGTCAGATCTTCTTGGAGACCGACCTGTTCAACCGCGGCATCCGTCCGGCCATCTCGGTCGGTCTTTCGGTGTCCCGCGTCGGTGGTTCGGCCCAGATCGAGGCCATGAAGAAGTGGGCCGGTCCGCTGCGTACCTCGCTGGCGCAGTACCGCGAGCTCGAGGCCTTCGCCCAGTTCGCCTCGGACCTCGACGAGTCCACCCGCCAGCAGCTGGCCCGTGGTCAGCGCATGGTCGAGCTGCTCAAGCAAAAGCAGTACCAGCCCCTCGACGTGGCCTTCCAGGCCGTCTCGATCTTCGCGGGCACCGAGGGCTACCTCGACGACGTCGCCCTGACGGACATCGCCGAGTTCGAAGAGGCGCTGCACAACTACATGAAGACCGAGCGCGCCACGATCCTCGAGGACATCCGCAAAGCCAAGCGCAAGTCCAAAGAGATCGCCCCCGAGCTCGAAGAGGCCATCAAAGCCTTCAAGACCACCTGGTCGCCCGCCAAGTGAGGCGCGTCAGCTAGTCCCCTGGGAACCGCGTCATGGCGAACCTCAAAGAAATCCGCAGCCGCATCGGGGCGGTCAAGAACACCCGCAAGATCACGCAGGCCATGAGCCGTATCGCCTCCGCGCGATTGGCCAAGGCGCAGTCGGCGATGGAGCGGGCCCGCGAGTACGGCGATCGCATGCGCGATGTCGTGCAAGCGGCGGTGGGCGAGGTCGACGACGTCGCGGCGGCGCATCCCTTGATGACCGTCCGCCCCGAGGTCACGGCCGAGGCCGTCGTGCTCGTGACCTCCGACCGTGGTCTGTGTGGTGGCTTCAACACCAACGCCTCGCGCAAGGCCGTGCGCCTGCTCGAAGACGGCGCCCGCGAGGGTCGCAAGGTCGTGGCCATCTGCGTGGGCAAGAAGGGCGCCGCCTTTCTCAAGCACCGTGACTTCAAGCCGGTGCTGGCCATCGACGCCCCGACCCCGGAGACGGTGGTCTCGACCTCGCGCGAGGTCATGCACAAGGTAGCCAACATGTTCTTGGGCGAAGACGAGATCGCGGTCGACCGCGTCCACCTGGTCTTCAACAAGTTCAAGAACGTGATCACCCAAGAGGTGGTCGACGAGGGCCTTTTGCCGGTGGACCCCGGCACGGCCGAGGGCGAGGCCGGCGCGGCCGTGCGCAAGTACGAGCCCGACGTCGCCGCCGTCCTCGATCACCTGGTGCCGGTCTCCGTCGAGACCCAGCTGCAGCAGGCCTTCTTCAACTCGGCCGCGGCCGAGCTCGCCGCCCGTCGTCAGGCCATGGATTCGGCCACCGACAACGCGGGCGAACTCATCGACGAACTCACCCTTTTGTACAACCGCGAGCGCCAAGCCGCGATTACCAAAGAACTCATGGAGATCGTCGGCGGCGCCGAAGCCCTCAAGGGCTAGTCGACTCTCGCGCACCGACCCTCCGTCGCCTTCAGGACTTCTTGTCGAAACCAGGCATCCACCATGTCCGATCCCAACAAGCCCAGTGATTCCCTGTTCGCCCCGCCGCCCGCCTCGGGTGGAACGCCCGCGCCGAGCGCCCCGGTGGTGCCGCCGGCGGCCAGCGGCAGCTCGCCCGTCGCCCCGCCCGCCGGAGGCCTCTTTGGTGGCGCGCCCAAGCCCTCGGCTCCGGCCCCCGCGGCGCAAAGCAGCGCGGCCAAGGTCGTCGGTCGCGTGACTCAGGTCATCGGCCCCGTCGTCGACATCGAGTTCGACACCGAGCTGCCCGAGGTCAACACCGCGGTCAACATCACCAACCCCTCGATCAACGACAAGCCCGACAACCTCGTGTGCGAGGTCGCCATGCACCTCGGCGAGAAGACCGTGCGCGCCATCTCCATGGACAGCACCGACGGTCTCGTCCGTGGCATGGAAGTGCGCTCCACCGGCGCGCCCATCATGATGCCCGTCGGCAAGAAGGTCCTCGGCCGCATCATGAACGTCACCGGCGACCCGGTCGACGAGCAGGGCCCCATCGGCGCCGAGGAGCACCGTCCGATTCACCGTGCCGCCCCCGAGTTCACCGACCAGTCGGTGACGGTCGAGCCCTTCGTCACCGGCATCAAGGTCATCGACCTGCTCGCGCCCTACCGACGCGGTGGCAAGATCGGCCTGTTCGGCGGCGCCGGCGTGGGCAAGACCGTGTTGTTGATGGAGCTCATCAACAACGTCGGTAAGACCCACGGTGGCTACTCGGTCTTCGCCGGGGTCGGCGAGCGTACCCGCGAGGGCAACGACCTCTACTTCGAGATGATCGAGTCGGACCTGATCAAGTGCGATTGGGACCACGACACCCGCGAAGTCCGCAGCGTCAACGCCGAGGACTCCAAGGTCGCCCTGGTCTACGGCCAGATGAATGAGCCCCCCGGTGCCCGCGCTCGCGTGGCCCTGTCGGGTCTCACCCAGGCCGAGTACTTCCGCGACGAGATGGGCCAGGACGTGATGTTGTTCGTCGACAACATCTTCCGCTTCACGCAGGCGGGTTCCGAGGTGTCGGCGCTCTTGGGCCGCATCCCCTCCGCCGTGGGTTACCAGCCCACCTTGTCGACGGAGATGGGCGCGCTGCAAGAGCGCATCACCACCACGACCAAGGGCTCGATCACCTCGGTGCAGGCCGTCTACGTGCCCGCCGACGACCTCACCGACCCCGCGCCGGCGACGACCTTCGCCCACTTGGACGCGACCACGGTGCTCAACCGTGCGCTCACCGAGATCGGCATCTACCCGGCCGTCGACCCCCTCGACTCCTCGAGCACCATCTTGACCCCCGAGGTCGTGGGTGAGGAGCACTACAAGGTCGCCCGCGCCACCCAGGAGATCCTCCAGAAGTACAAGGAGCTCCAGGACATCATCAAGATCCTCGGCATGGACGAGCTCTCGGAAGAGGACAAGCTCACCGTCGAGCGTGCCCGCAAGATCCAGAAGTTCTTGAGCCAGCCCTTCGACGTGGCCAAGGTCTTCACCGGTGCCGACGGCCGTCAGCTCACCTTGGAAGACACCATCAACTCCTTCAAGGGCATCCTCGACGGCAAGTACGACGACATCCCCGAGCGCTTCTTCTACATGAAGGGCGGCATCTCGGAGGTCATCGACTCGCACAAGGCCTGGCTCGAGAGCGAAGCCGACAACAAGAAGTAGCGCGGCGAACCGCAGCCTTCGACGAGAAGCACCATGGCCGATAGCACCCTCACCCTCGACATCGTCACTCCGACGGGACCCATCGCGGCCGCCGCGGGCGTCCAGACCCCCGGGGTCGAGATTCCGGGCATCCTCGGCGAGCTCGGCGTGCTGCCCAACCACGTGCCCTTCGTGAGCCCCGTGGTGCCCGGCGTGGTCCGCTTTCGCGCCGGCGACAGCTCGGTGCGCGTGGCCGTCGGCCGCGGCTTCGTCGAAGTGTCCGAGTCCGGACGCGTCACGGTGCTCGCGGACCAGGCGGTCGAAGCCGGCGCCGTCGATCACGAGTCGGTCAAAGGCGAGCTCGACGAGGTCCGCAAAGAGCTGAGCGCGGCCAAAGAGGGCGACCCGGCGCTGCGGGCGACCCTCGCCGATCGAGAAGCCTGGCTCGAGGCGCAGCTTCGCGCGGCCGCCAACTAGCCGCGACATCACACAAGGCACGAAGGCGTCGCTCCCGCGAAGGGGCGGCGCCTTTTTGCGTGGGGCCGCCT
>JAUIJR010000579.1 GCA_030431075.1 Polyangia bacterium
GTGACCTCGACCGCGAGACCCAAGCCCAGGTGCGTCGCGTCGCGCAGCTCGACTACCTGAACTTCGTGCCCGTGATCGTCGAGTCGCGGCTGCGCGAGATCGGCTATCGCAGCGACTTTGTCCCCACTGACGCCGGCGTGATCGAGATCCGCCTGACCGGCGCACGCAGCGTCCGTCGCGTGCGGGTCTACGGCAATCGCGGGTTGCCGCAGCGCGAGATTTTGCGGGCCTTGAGCGTCCAGGCGCGTCCCGGCGCGCTCAGCCGCGGCCGCTGCGTCGACCCCAAAGACCTGCGGGGCTCCAGCGGACGAGATTCCCTGCTCGGCACGGCGCCGAGCGGGCGCCCCCCGATCTGTGCGCCCGACGACTTCGCTTGCCGGCAGTGGGAAGACGACGAGCTCGAGCGACTCGAGCGCTACCTCTTCTCGGCCGGATACCTGCGCGGCACGGCCAGCTTGGCCCTGGCGTGTGGCAGCGCCGACGACGAGGTCGACCTGCACGTCTACATCGACACCGGGCCCGCCTACCGCGTCGACCGCAACGCCGTCACCGTCGACGGCGAGCCCCAAGAGGAGGATGAGGCTTGGATCCGCCGCCGTTTCATCCCCAAGACCCTGTGGTTCTTCCGCACGCCGATCACCCGCGACGCCATGGACGAAGCGCGCGAAGAGGTCAGCAGCTTCTACGCGCAGCCGGCCGGCGCGGGCTCTCGGCTCTGGCGCGTCGGCAACCTCGCCTACCCGGAGGTCGAGGTGCGCTCGAGCTACGACGAGCTCACCCGCGACGCCGTCCCCCTCGAGCGCGATCTGCCGCTGACGGTGACCATCGATCCGGGACTCGGGATCACCGCGCGATTTGAACGGGTGGCCAAAGCGAGCGAAGTCGAGACCGAGACCGAAACCGAGGCCTCCTCGAGGCCCCGCAACTCGGGTCGCCCCGGTGGACCGGGGGGCCCGGGGGGCCCCGGCCTACGCCCGAGCTTCTCGAACTCGACGCTGACTTCGCAGCTGCAGATCTTCACCCGCCGCGACTCACCGAACCGCAGCACGGCCGTGCGCGAAGCCGGCAACGTCCGCGCCTTTTATCAGCGCAAGGGCTACCTCTTCGCCGACGTCGAGGGGCGCTTGCTCGACCTGCCGGCCGACAACCAGGCCGAGCTTCACTTTCGGATCTACGAGGGCCCCCGCGTGCGCATCAAGGCGCTCGAGGTCCTGCGCCCCCCCGGCCCCAGTGACGAGGAGTACGACATCATCTTGGCCGACTACCGCGAGGACGCGGCCTTGCGTCGGCGCGGGGCCTTCTCGGAGCGCGAGGCTCTCGAGACGGTGCAGACCCTCTTGGCCGCCTACAACGCGGCGGGCTACCTGTGCGCCTCGGCCCGCGTCGAGCTGGCCTTTTGGGAAGATGGTTTCAAAGAGCCCGGTGCCTACGCCGTCTTGGGGGTCAAAGAGCTGGTCGACGCCCGCAACCGACCCGCCTGGACGCGCCAGCTCAACCCCGCCGGCCTCGCCGCCTTGCTCGAAAAAGACCGCGTCGACCTCCACGTACGCATCGTCGTCGAGCCCGGGCCCCAGGTGACCACCTCGAGGGACGAAGAGCTCCGCTTTTTGGAGTCCCCCATTCCCCGCAACCGGCGGGTCGAAGGCGCGACCTCGGCCGCGAGCTCGAGCTGGGGCCCCGTTCGCATCATGCGCGACACCCCGCTGCGCCGCGATGGCTCCGACACGCCGAGCCCCATCCCCTTGAACTTGGACCTCGAGGACGAGACGCGGGACATCATCGTCGAGCGCTACCGCAACGACGGCTACCCGCTCGCCGACGCCGAGCTCAGCTGGCTGTGGAAACGCGAGAACGGTTCGGTCGTCGAGATCGAGGACGTCCGCGCGCTGGCCGAACCGAGCCTGGGCTTTTGCCAGGCCTACCAAGACCAGCGCAGCGTCGCCGTCGACGCCGTCGTCAATGTCCACGAGGGCAAACGTGGGCGCCATGGCGACATCTTGCTGCGCGGCAACTTCAAGACCCAAGACCGCGTGCTCTTGCAGCAGCTGCGCGTAGAGACCGGCGCGCCCTACAGCGAACGCGACCTCCAGCGCTCCTTGGACAATATCGAGGCTCTCGGTGTCGCCCGCTCCGTCCGCTTGACCCCCTACCCGGTGGGTTGCGAGCTCGAAGACGAAGAGGAGTGCGTGGTCCACCAGGTGTTGACCATGGAAGAGGCGCGGGACATCGCCGTCGACGTCCCCTTTGGCGTCGGCGGGGCGACCTTGAACCCCTTTTACGTCTTCGCCAAGCCGACCTTCCCCAACATGAACGGCTCGGGCTGGACCCTCGAGCTCGACGGTCGCTTTGGCCTGTTTGGCATCGACGCGCTGCCCAACCCCCAGTTTTGCGACGGCCTCGACTGCTACGAGCACAACGTCCGCGGCTCGCTTTTACGGCCGCGGATCTTTGGCAGCCGCGTCGATTTCGACCTGAGCTCGCGCTACCAGCTGCGCGTCACCCCGGCCCGCGGTCGCATCGAGTCGGCCTATGTGGCCATGCGCTTCACCTGGCGCTTGGCCGAGGGCCTGAGTGTCTACGCGGGCTATCTCTTTCAGCTCGCCAACGTCTCCGAGGACCTGGTCAAGCCGATCGGCGGTGGACTCAGCCGCTGGGTGAACCGCGAGGCGGCCATCGTCTCGGACCGGGCGGGGCTCTTCGAAGGCGGCATCGTGTGGTCGAAGGTCGACAACCCCTTCAACCCCGGCGAGGGCTTCATCGCCGCGGCCGACCTCAAGCTCGCCTCCCCCTTCTTGGGCGGCCTCGACTGGTTCGCGCGCGTGGACTTGCGCTGGCAACACTTCGTCCCGATCCCGCGCACGCAAGACCGCCTCGACTTTCGCTACAGCCTCAACTACGGCCACGCCGTCCCCTTTGCCGGACCCTTGGCCGCGACCAAGACCGTGCCGGACATCTGGCGCTACTACGGCGGCGGCACCACGGCCCTGGGCCTACGCGGCATGGCCCCCGAGACCATGCTGGTCGACATCGAGGAGATCGAGCTGCCCTACGGCGGCA
>JAUIJR010000070.1 GCA_030431075.1 Polyangia bacterium
TGGCGATGGCGACGGTGATGGCGATGGCGACGGTGATGGCGACGGTGATGGCGATGGCGATGGCGACGGCGACGGCGACGGCGATGGCGACGGCGATGGCGATGGCGATGGTGATGGCGATGGCACTCCCGATCCGCCGAACCTCATGTTCGTCACCAAGGACACCTTCCCCCCCGACTTCAGTGACGGGAACTCGCCCTATGCGGGCGCCGATGCGGCCTGTGCCACGGCGGCATCCGATGCCGGTCTCAGCGGCACCTTCATCGCCTTGATGCGCGACGAGAGCATCAGCACCCCGATCAGTCGCGTGCCCGGCGGTGTGCAGGGCTGGACGCGGGTCGACGGCGTGCCCGTCACGCAGTCGATCTCCGCCTTCGCGCAGGGCCGTTTTTGGGCTGCCGCCCACATGGACGAGTACGGCGACTTCGTGCCCGGAACGGCCGACTACTGGAACGGCGGGGTGGGTGGCCAAAACGAGAACTGTCTCGGCTGGACCTCGACCGACGCCGAGCAAATCGCACGGATCGGGCGGGCCGGTTCGACCAGCTACATGACCGGCCCCTACAGCTCCGACTGCGCCAAACTCAACCATCTCTTGTGCCTGCAGATCGACTACGACGCCATCGTCGCCCCGGTCGCGCCAACGGGCCCGACACGACTCGCCTTCGTCACGGCCACCGCCGACCTCGCACTCGATGGAGGCATCGCGGCCTTCGACGCACGCTGCCAAAGCGAGTACGAGGCCAGCTACGGCGTCGACACCGGGCGAAGCTTCAAGGCGGCGGTCTCCACTACGAGCGAGGCGGCCCTCGATCGATTCTCCCGCTACGACGCTTCGTGGGTGCGCCCCGACGACGTCACGGTGGCCTACGACAGCGCCGAGTTCTTCGCCGGCCTATGGGACAGCTACGTCACGGTGAGCCCAGCCCTCAATCACGTCAGCACTTCGTGGACGGTGGCCGGTGCCCGAGGACTCGACAGCCTGGGCGACAGCGCGACGACCTGCAACGACTGGAGCTCGAACGACAGCGCCGACAGCTACCGTAGCTTCCAAAATCGCTTCGCCACCTCGCGTCTCGCCGAGAGCAGCAGCAACCGAGCCTGCGACTTCGGCAATCAATCCCTCTACTGCTTCGAGGACACCTGCGGCGCCGCCGTCGTTCCCGTCGCCTGCTCCAACGCGGACAGCCTGACCTGCGACGGCATCGTCGCCGGCATGGGGGGCGTCGGAGATCTTCAGATCAACTGCGGCAACAGCCCCGGCTCGGCCGGCTGTGACTACGTGAGTACGGGCTGCACCGCCAACGGCTGCATCTCGAACCTCGACGTCCTCTACGACTTCGGCGAAGACGTGACGCTGGGTCACCTTCGCTACCGCGCCGACTGGTGGAACAAACGCCCGGCCAACTGGGAGCTGTGGGTCAGCGACTCTCCGAGCGTCGGACCGGACAACGGCGCAACCTTCGTCGCCGGCGACGCCGCGGCTGGGCATCCCTGGCAGTGCGTCACCGGCGAGGCGTGCAGCGACGAGGTCCCCCTCGAGTGCTGTCCCAACGGACGCGACCAGACGCAGGACACGGTCGACGTGGGCACCCTCTACAGCAAGTTCGATGGCGGTGATTTTGCCGCGGCGCGAGGCCGCTACTGGACCTTCCGCATCGTGGACACGGCGCAGGAGGACCGCGTGCTCATGCAGGAGCTGGCCTTCTTCGGCCCCGACTGCAGCTTGCCCGAAGTCGACTGAGCGCGGCATTGCGCATGGCGAGCCCGCGGCCGGGGTGTCAACCTCGGGCCGTGGGCTTCGCCACCTTGCTCGGACTCGCCGTCGGTCTGGCCATGGATGCGATGGCGGTCTCGGCCACGCGTGGGCTCATGGTCGAGCGGCTCGAGTGGCGTCACGCGCTGGCCGTGGGTCTGGTCTTTGGCGGATTCCAGGCCCTGATGCCGGCGCTCGGATGGCTGCTCGGAGCGCAGCTGGGTCCTTGGCTCGAGCACCTCGCGCACTGGCTCGCCTTCGGTCTACTGACGACGCTCGCGGCGAAGATGGCCTGGGACGCGCGGCGCTCCGATGAGGCCGAGGCAGCCCCGGCGCGTCCCTTCGCCCCGACGACGATGCTCTTGCTCGGCGTGGCCACCAGCCTCGACGCCCTCGCCGCGGGCATCTCCCTGCCCATGCTCGATGTGCCGCACCTGCACGCGAGCTTGGTCATCGGCTTGGTGACCGCGGCGCTCAGCGTGCTCGGCTTGTTCGCCGGGCGCCGCTTTGGCGCGGCCCTCGGCGGACGCCTGGCGTGGACGGGTGCACTCGTCCTGTTCGCGATCGGCTTGAAGATCCTGCTCGAAGGCCTCGTGTGAGGCCCTCGGCTCAGTCGTCGTACTCGTAGGCGCCGATCGACCAGGCGACGGTACGGGCCACGCCGTCCAAGTCGCTCGTGCCGCCCCAGCTGCCGGTGCCGTCGACACCACCTTCATAGACGCTCGCCGGGCTCGAGGCGCCCAAGCGATAGTCGCCGCCGGCCGCGTCGACGACCTGCGGGTCGACGTCGATGTTGCCCGAGGAGTCGTCGAAGCCGTTGATCTCGGCCATCGTGCACGTGGGGGGTGTGGCGCAGGTACCACCGACGTCGTACATCAGCTGTCCACAGCCGTAGAGGTTGTTGTTTTGCAGGGCGCCAAAATCTGCGCCCGAGGCGTCCTCTTCGAGGCAAATCGACATGCTGCCCGTGCCGTCGGTCAAGAAGAGATTGTTATACAAGCGGACATCCCGCGGCTTGTAGGGCGAGGTGTTGACGCCGTAGAGGCGCACGCCCGCCATCGAGTTCCCCGTCGCGACCAAGGTGCTGTTGGCCAAGGTCACGATGGCCGAGCCGGTGAGGTTGGCCAGCACGATGTCGCGCCCATTGCCCTTGCCGATCAACAAGCTGTCGCGCACGAGCGGGTCTCCGCTGCGACCGTTGAAGGTCACGCAGGCGTCGTAGCCCTGGACCTCGGCGCGCTCGACGATGGAGTTCGAGCTCACGAGTTCGAAGCCATAGCTGATCGCCGCCGCGCTGGGCTCGAGCACGATGTCCGCGAAGTGGACCGCCCCCGAGCTCACGCGCACGCCCGTCGCGCCGCCGCCACCCCCCGGGACCAAGCTGAAGCCCTCGACTCGGGTTCCCTCGAGCACCGAGGCGCCGGCCTCGAGCACCGCCGCCCGATACGCCAAGGCGGAGATGGAGGTCGCGGTGTCCGAGATGCGCGAGACATGGGTCCGTGGATCGCGGCTGGTCCAGGTCACCGGGTCGTAGCCACCGACGAGCTGCAACTGGTCGATCGGCTGAATGTTGTCGGCATCGTCGTCGTTGCCGTCTTCGTTGGGATCCCCGTCGGTCTCGTACTCGCCACCGGCGACGACGACGTGAAGATTCGTCGTCGAGGCCGCGATGGCGTCTTGGATCCGTCCAAAGGCCTGGTCCGGCGCCGAGCCGTCGCCGCTGCCGCCCTGGGCGACGTAGGTGAGCCCCGGGTTGAAGATGATCAGCTCGACGGTATCGGTGTCGGTCTCGCCGCCGTCGTCGACCTCGAGCTGCAAGGTGACCGCGACCGCGACCTGATCCGGATCGCTAAAGGTGTACGAGACCGTCGCCGCGCTGGGGTCCTGGGTCCCGTTGTCCGCGAAGACCACCCCGACCGAGCTCACTTCGGACCAGGTGTAGGTCAGCGGATCGCCTTGCGGGTCCACACTCCCGCTCCCGTCGAGATTCCCGCCCGAGGGGTGAAAGCCGTCTTCGCCGGCGTCGGCCGTGAGCTCGGCGGAGCCGTCGCCGTCGCCATCTCCGTCGCCGTCGCCATCTCCGTCACCGTCTCCATCGCCATCGCCATCTCCGTCGCCATCGCCATCTCCATCTCCGTCTCCATCTCCGTCTCCATCGCCATCTCCGTCTCCATCCCCATCGCCGTCTCCGTCTCCATCGCCATCTCCGTCGCCATCTCCGTCGCCATCTCCATCCCCATCGCCGTCTCCATCGCCATCTCCGTCTCCGTCGCCATCTCCGTCGCCATCTCCATCCCCATCGCCGTCTCCATCTCCATCGCCATCGCCATCGCCATCGCCGTCTCCATCTCCGGTCTCGGACCCGGCCTCCGACTCGGACTCGGACTCGGTCTCGGACTCGGTCGCATCATCCGCTCCGGTGTCATCGGCACAGGCCGAAAGCATCAAAAGCGCGGCGAGTGCGGCACGCGAGAGTTCGAAGGAATTGCGCATGCCTCATAGTCGGAGCCAGGACCAAAAATGATCCACAGAAAGTTCGCCCTTTCGTGCTGGGCTGGCGCGACTTCGCGCCGGCCACCCCTGATCAGCTGAAATCGCCGCCGCGGATGACTTCGAAGACGATCCAGCCGATGGCCAGCGGCGCCAAAAAGCGCACGGCGAAGCGCCAGGCCGTCCAGGCCCAGCGCGGGGTCGAGCCGCCGACATCGAGCTCTTCTTCGGCCTCTTTGCTCATGAGGACCCAGCCGACGTAGATGGTGATGAACAGGCCGCCGAGGGGCAAAAGCCAGTTGGCGGTGACGTGGTCGAACCAGGCGAGCACGCCGGCCTTGTCGGCCGCGACCACTTTGTTGAGACCGCCGGGCTCGGCGCCGAACAAGCGGAAGTTCGAGAGGAACTCACTGGCCCCCAAGCTCAGCGCGCAGCCGATCGAGAAGAAGAAGATCGTGCCCGTGGCCACCGCGGTCGCCTTGATGCGCGTCCACGAGAAGCGGTCGACCAAGGTGGCCACCACGACCTCGAGCAAGGAGATCGTCGAGCTCAGCGCCGCGAAGGCGACCAGCACGTAAAAGAGCGGGCCGATGACCACGCCGCCGGGCATCGCCGTGTAAAAGAGGTTGGGCAGGGTCACGAAGAGCATCCCCACCGTCGAGCCGCCGCCGCCGTGCTCCATCGTCTCGCGCAAGCTCGGCACCGTGAAGATGATCGAGAACATGATCACGCACGCGACGATGGCGATCACCGTGTCCAAGATGGCCACCGTCAGCGAGATGCCGACGATGGACTCCTTTTTTTGCACGTAGCTGCCGTAGGTGATCATCGCGCCCATCCCCAGCGAGAGGGTGAAAAAGGCGTGGCCCAGGGCCTCGAGGATCCCGGCCTTGCCGATCTCGGAGAAGGAGGGGCGGAACAAAAAGGCGATGGCGTCGCCGAAGCCGTCGAGGGTCATGGCCGTGAAGGCCAAGTAGAGCATGATGAGCAGCAAGACCGGCATCAGGATCTTGGTCGCGCGCTCGATGCCGCCGCTGATACCGCGCACCACGATGACCGCCGTCAAGGCCAAGAAGGTCGCCCCCAGTCCGACTTGGCTGCCGCCCGCGGCCAAGAAAGCGCCGAAGGCCTCGCCCGTCGGCGCTTCGTAGCCGTTGATGGACCAGCCCACGCACTGCACGAAGGAGCGCAGGGACCAGCCGGCGATCACCGAGTAAAAGGCCAAGATGAGTACGCCGGTAATGACGCCCATCCAGCCGACGAAGGCCCAGCGTGGCGTACCCAGAGCGCGAAAGGCCGGCACGGCGCTTTGCGAGGTTCGGCGCCCGATGAGGATCTCGGAGATCATCACCGGCAAGCCGATGACCGCGATGCAGGCGAGGTAGACGAGCACGAAGGCGCCGCCTTTGTTCTCCCAGGTGATGTAGGGAAACTTCCAAAGGTTGCCCAGGCCCACGGCCGAACCCGAGGCGGCCAAGATGAAACCCAGGCGGCCGCTCCACTGTTCACGCTTTGCTGCTTCGCTCATCGTGCCTCGATGGCCGGACCATAGCGGGGACGAAGGGCACGAAAAAGGGCCACGCCTGCGCGTGACCCTCTGGGGCTGGTGTGAGTTCTCGGCTCAGCCGCACGCTTCGGGCACGTTGGGGAGGCGCTCGGCCGTGAAGGCGATCTTCACGTCGAAGGCCGTCTCGCCCATGATCGTGGTGCAGTTCTCGGTGTCGGTCACGCCCAAGAGCAGCTCGCGCAAAGGCGGGGCGTCGGGGTTGCAACCGCACTGGTCGTAGGGCTCGCTCGGCGGGACGCAGGCGCCCAAGCAAGAGCACAGGGCCTCGGCTTCGGACTCGACGAGGCAACCGGTCAGCTCGCCGTGGGCGATCTGCTCGTCCTCGGAGAGGGTGAACTGGGCGTCGATGGCATGGATCGGCACCGCGTCGGGGCTGGTGTCCGTGGTGCAGTTGAAGGCGTTGCCCGAGTTGTCCTCGGCGTAGATGTAGACGACCTCTTGGGGCCCGGTGGACAAGCTGAAGGTGCCGTAGCTCGTCTCGCCGCCGGTGGCCGGGCCGGTGCAGCGCTCGGCCGAGTTGTCGGCCACGAAGGCGGTGACCGAGGGGTCGAAGGCCACGTCGACGACGCTCGAGTCCGAGTTGGGCTCCGAGCACTGGTCGTCGTCGCTCGTGCCGATGCCCGAGCGGATCTGCATGGTGCCCTCGCCCGTCATCTCATCGAGGGTCTGGAAGTCGACGAGGATGTTGAGCTTGTAGTCGTCGATGTCCGCCCCCCACTGCTGTTGCAGCAAGTTGGTCTGGATGTCGCCATCGCCGGCGCTGCCCGCCTGCTGGATGTCGATGCAGGTGAAGCGATAGGTCGCGGGGACGCCGGTCTGGCCGCCCGTGGTGCTGGACTCACCCTCGCTTTCGGCTTCGCCCTCCCCCTCGGCGTCGCTGGTGTCGGTCTGGGTGGCCGTGGGGAGCACGTTGCCGGTCTCGTTGGCGGCTTGGGTCCCGCACGCGGCAAAGACCAGAGCACAACACAAAGGGAGACAGGCGGGGTCCGAGACGAAGGAAGGCAGGCGCATGGTCCCCGATGGTAGGACCTCGGGGGCCGCGGGTAAATCTCCGAGGCTCGATGGTGCCCAGATCCGGCCGCAAGGGGCTTCGCGGCCGCGCGCTTGTGGTAGCGTCGGCCCGCACGCTGCGGCGACGCGGCGCGTTCGCGTTGCCATGCTCCGTTCGTCGCTTCCCCGCTTCGGTCGCGCTCTTTCCAGCTTGCTGGGCGCTGCGCTTTGTCTCTCTTTTTCGACCAAGGCGCTCGCGGGCGGCTTCGAGATCCCGGACCACGGTGCGCGCGCCATCGGTCGCGGCGGGGCCTACGCGGTCGGAGCCAAGGACCTCACCGCCGCCCACTACAACCCGGCCACCATGGCCAAATTTCGCGGCACGCGCCTGATGATCTCGCACAACTCCGTGCACCAGGCGATGACCTACGACCGCGCGCCTTTGGGTCCGGGCTGGGTCGACGCCAACGGCGAATCCATCGCCGGCACCGACTTTGCGCCGGTGAGCAATGGAGCGCCCTGGTTCTTGCTCGGCGCCTTTGGGGCCGTCTCCACCGACTTCGGCCTCGAGAACGCCACCTTTTGGGGCTCGGCCCACGGCCCCTCGGCCGTCGGCACCCACAAGTACCCGGCCTACGCCTCGCAGTCCTTCATGCTCACCGAGATGGAGGTGCTGACGGTCTTCTTCAACCTCGGCGCGGCGTGGAAGTACCACTCCAAAGAGACCGGGCGCGACATCTTCGGCATCGGCGCTTCGATCGGCTACGCCATCTTGCCGCAGATGCGCTACGGCCTGGTCACTGACTCCTCGACCCTGACCGGCATCGACGCCGAGAACTTCCAGCCGATCCCCAACCCCGAGTCGACGCAGCTCGAGACCATTCTCGAGCTGAAGGACAATACCGGTATCACCGGCAACGTCGGCTTTTGGTATCGCCCCATCGACGCGATCGAGATCGGCTTCGGCGGCCGCGTGATTCCGACGGTCTTCCGCCCCGAAGGCAAGGTCATCGTCGACAAAGAGACCCTGGTCACCGACGAGGTGGTGGCCAAGATGAAGCGCATCACCATGCCGGTCATGCTGCGCGGCGGCATCCGCTACGTGCACATGAAAGAGGAGCGCGAGCTCTTCGACATCGAGGTCGACGTGCAATGGGAGAACTGGTCGCAGATCCAAAGCTACGACCTCGAGTTCGACGGGCGCGTCAGCGGCCAGCCCCTACAGCCGATCACCTTGGACAAGGGCTGGCGCGACACCATCAGCGTGCGACTCGGCGGCGACGTGAACGTGATCCCCGACCACCTCTGGCTGCGCGCCGGCGGCTTCTACGAGACGGGCGCGGTGCAGGACGCCTACGCCCACCTCGACTTTCCGAGCTTCAACCGCGGTGGCGTGGGCGCGGGCATCACCGCGGGCCTGCCCGGAGCCGAGTTTTCGATCGGCTACCAGCACATCTTCCAGCAAGACGTGACCGTCACCGAAGAAAACTCGCGCGTCTACCAACAGCGACCGCTGCGGCCCTGCCCCGAGTTTTGCTCCGAGGGCGATGTCGCCACCAACGGCGTGCCGGCCAACGCCGGCACCTTCCAGTCGAGCTTCGACATGATCGGGGTGAGCGTCGACCTCAACTTCACGACCCTGATCCAGCGCGCCAAAGACAAGCGCGCGCGCTCCAAGGCCGTGACCGAATCCGGTGGCAGCTCCGAGCCGGCGCCCGCCGAGCCCCAGCCCGAGCCGGCCCCCGCCGCCACCCCCTGAGTTCGACCCCACCCGGGCCGCCTCAGGGCAGCGGCTGCCCATCGAACATCGTTGCGATCATCTCCGACGCATCGATCGCGTCCGACTTGGTGCCAAACAAGCACAGGCCGCCGCCGGGCCAGCAGTGCCCGTGACCGAGGGTGCACAAGCTGACCTCGACACCGGCCTCGCAGCCGGGCCAACGCTCACACTGCGCGTCGCCCTGCTCGAGCACGACTTCGCTTTGTGCATCGCAGCCGTTGCGGGCGGCCCACGCCTCCATCATGTCGTCCACCGGGGGATAGCCGGGCCCCGCCCCACCGTAGGGGACGATCAGATCCGAAGTGCCATGAAAGTCGAGCACCGAGATCGGCCGCGCTGGCGAGCAAGCGATGCCCATGACCCCGCTGACCGAGGCCACCGAGGCGAAGATGTCGCCCGCCTCGCACGCCAGGCTGTGCGCCATGTGACCCCCGTTGGACATCCCGGTGGCGTGCACCCGCTTGGGGTCCACACAGTGCAGGCTCGAGACCTGCTGCACGAGCGCACGCGCGAATCCGATGTCGTCGACGCCGTCGGCGAAAGCCGTTCCGCAGCACATGCCCGAGTTGAAGGATCGACCGATCCCGCGCGGGTAGGCCACGAGCATCCCGTGGGTCTCCGCCGAGTCGTTGAAGTCGGCGAAGTCGACCATCTGCTCGGGCGTCTGCATCAAGCCGTGAAAGACGAGCACCAGCGGCGCCGGCACTTCGGGGTCGTAGCTTTGCGGGACGAAGAGGTTGTACTCGCGGCTCACCCCGTCGACGTCGACTTGGATGTCCGCATGCATGCCCGGTCCGAGCGAAGCCGAGCCGCAGCCCGGGCTGCCATCGCCGTCCCCGTCGCCATCGCCATCGCCATCGCCATCCCCGCTGCTTTCGCCTTCTGCGCTCGCTTCCGTACTCGCGCTGGTCGAACTCTCGGCGTCGTCGTCCGCGGGATCGGACTGGGTCTCCTCATCGGCGGCGCTTCCCCCCGCGTCGTCCTCGGACCCATGCGCCCCGCCGCAGGCGGCCGCGGCGAGCAGGCCCACCCAACACCATTCGATCCCACGCACGCGACGAGTCTAGAGGCTCGCGTCGAAGTCCCCAAGCGGTGGACGCGACCTCGCCACAGGACCCGATGGACGATGTTCTCGGCACGGACCGTCGGGTGCTGCGACCCCCTAGCGGACCCAGATCCTCAGGTTCGCCGGGTAGTGTACGGAGGTGTTCTCGGGCCAGCCCGAGCAGTTGGTCTGTGGCGTCGCGGCGTCGTTGTCCAAGCCGATCCTGAACCCCGGTCGCCCACAGCCCGCGCTGGTATCGTCGAGGACGAAGACGTTCGAGGCGCAGAGACCGACGCGAAAATCGAACCAGTCGAGTTCGTTGCACGCCAAGCCAGCTCCGATCTCGACTTGCACGTTGTCCCCGGTGTCGCTGTCGAGTGGCCATGGCCCTCCCGAGGTCATCCGGTCGCGGAGGCTCGCACCAGAACCACTCGCAACTGGTGAAAAGACCGCTCGCACGAGCTGGTTCTCGGCGACGATGTCGCCGTCCAGGGCGTCGAACATGACGCCGTCGACGATGGGGACCGCAGCGTAGGCGGCGTTGACACACGACGCCTCGTAGCAACTTTGGTCGGTCACACCGTCGGCCGTCGCGTCGAAGCCGGAAGCCGCGGCATTGAAGGCCAAAGTCCACCCGCCGCCGGCGGTCTCCATGTCGCAACGGACCCAGATGGGGGGCTCT
This sequence comes from Polyangia bacterium, assembly GCA_030431075.1. Classification (GTDB taxonomy): domain Bacteria; phylum Myxococcota_A; class Polyangia; order Nannocystales; family Nannocystaceae; genus JAUIJR01. Next base: position 10,311 of record JAUIJR010000070.1, read on the forward strand.
GATCCCGCTCCATCGACGTCGATCAAGTACTCGCCTGAAACCGCATCGATGTCCTGCTCGAGGATGTGGGCGCAGGAGGTACCAGCCGGTGTTCCGTCGCCGTCTCCGTCTCCATCCCCATCCCCGTCGCCGTCGCCATCCCCGTCGCCATCGCCGTCTCCGTCTCCGTCTCCATCCCCATCGCCATCTCCGTCTCCATCGCCATCTCCGTCTCCATCGCCGTCCCCGTCCCCATCTCCATCTCCGTCTCCATCGCCGTCCCCGTCTCCATCTCCATCTCCATCCCCATCCCCATCGCCATCTCCATCGCCATCTCCGTCTCCATCGCCATCTCCGTCTCCATCGCCATCTCCATCGCCGTCCCCGTCTCCATCGCCATCTCCATCTCCATCTCCATCCCCGTCGCCATCTCCATCTCCATCTCCATCTCCATCTCCATCTCCATCTCCATCCCCATCGCCATCTCCATCTCCATCTCCATCTCCATCTCCGTCTCCATCTCCGTCCCCATCTCCATCGCCATCTCCATCGCCATCTCCATCTCCATCTCCGTCGCCATCTCCATCTCCATCCCCGTCTCCATCGCCATCCCCGTCTCCATCTCCATCGCCATCTCCCGTCGACGTTTCCCCCTCCCCACTTTCCGACCCGGTCTCGCTGCCGCTCTCGGTGTCCGCGGTGCCGTCATCGCCGCAGGCCGAGAGCGAGACACCGAGGGTCAAGAGCATGAAAAAGGAGGTCGATCGGATGAGCTGAGCGCGTGCCATGGATTTCCCATCCGAGAGCCGGCGCGGCGCCCCGAAACGTTCCCATGCGTGTATCGCGCGTCTAATCGGCCGCGAACCAGGCGTCGACGGCTTCGACCCGAGCCGCAAGGCCTGCGTCTCGATAGAGCGTCTTCGCCTCGGAGCTGTGAACCAAGAAGGCGGCCTGATCTCCGCGCCCGCGCGCCGCCTTGGCTCGACCGAAGGCGATGTCCGCAAGGTCGGCCGGCGCCAGGCTCTCGTCGCGTCCCAAGGCCAGGGTCCGGAGGTATTCGCTCTCGGCCGCTTCCCAGTCGCCGACCGCGATATGACCGTCCGCGAGGCAAAACCACGCCCACGCCATCGCGGGGTCCTCGGGCTCGAAGCGCGAGGCGTAGGCATCGTAGGTGCGCTGGTAGGCCTCGAGGGCGTCGACCCCACGCCCCAAGCTCGCGTAGGTGTTGCCGAGGGCCATCAGACTCGAGGTGCAGTGCTGCTCGCCACCGCGGGCCTCGATGCAGGTCTGCACCGCCTGCTCACAGGAGCTCAGCCCCTCGAAGGCCGTGCCAGCCGAGTTGTGGGCAAAGCACAAATTGGCGAGGGCCGAACTTTGCCGGGCCGGGTTCCCATGTTGACGCGCGATGCTCAAGGCCAGCTCGTGTTCGGGGATCGCGTCGGCGTAGCGACCCGCGGCCTGCAGCGAGGCCCCGATGTTGTTGTGCAACGCACCGATGGTCGGGTGTCGAGGACCGAGGGTCTCTTCGAAGAGCTCGCCGGCCCGCGCGTGCATGGCCAAGGCGGCATCGAACTCCCCGAGGGCCTCGAGGGCGATCGCATACTCTCCCAAGAGCTCGCCGTGCTCGATGCGATGGTCCCCTTCGACTTCGCGCATCAGCTCGAGGGCCCGCTCGTAGTGCGCCTTGCCTTCGGCCACCCCCGAACGCTCGAGGGCTGCAATGCCGCGCTGACGCTCCAAGGTCGCCCGCCGAGCGGGCCCGACCTCCAGGCGATCGGCCAAGGCCTGGGCGTGCTCGATCCAGGACTCCGCGGACGGGCTGTCGTGCACCTCGCCGCCGTAGACCTCGGCCAAGCTCAGCGCCAAGTCGAGTGCGCCCAGCTCACGACCGCCGGCCATCGCCTTGAAGTAGCTTTCCTGGAGGAGCTCCAGGCCCGCGTCCATCTCCCCTTTGGCGATCTGGATCCGGGCGAGCCGAGCTTCGATGCGCGTACCGAGCTCGATGTCCACTTCGGGCTCGAGTCCCGCCCGCGCGCGCTCGAGCAGCGCGGCCTCGGCCTCGAGCTCGCCGAGCTTGGACTCGTTGCGCGCCGCCACCCAGATCGACTCGGCCCGTGCGCGCCGAGCGAAGGCCTCGGCGTCCTCGTACGCGTCACCGTAGTGCGCCTCGATCGCGCAATCGGCCACGGGGCGCAAAGACTGTGCGAGTTCGGCCGCGCGTCCTTGGTCGCGGCTCTCGAGCTCGGCGATCCGCGCGCCGACACTTCCGAGCTCGCTGCGCCGCGTCTCCAAGCAGCGCCGCATGCGAACGGCCGAGTCGTGCGCATCACCGCCAACCTCGACTTCGCACACCGAGGGCCAGTGCCGGCCGAGCGCGTCGGCCTGCGCACCGAGACCCGCGAGGGCGCTGGCGTAGCCCGGCCGCCAGATCGCGTCGCCGCTCTCGGCCCGTGCTTCCAGTTGCTCGTGGTAGTCGCCGGGCCACACGCCAGCCAACCAGTCGCGCGCCGTCACGCCGCCGCACGCTGGCGCGCCGGCGCTCACCCAAACCAGGCCCCCCGCCGCCAAGCCCGAAGCGAGGGTCAAGGCGATCGAGACCCGCCTTCGACCTCGCTGCTGCGGCGCCTCGAAGAGCGCCACGCGCAGCTCTTCCAATGAGTCCCAGCGCGCCTCCGGATCCGCCTGGAGGGCTCGACGCAGGGCCCGTCGGGCGGCGGCCGGCAATCCGGTCGAGGCGAGGGCGGCCTCGAGCTCCTCGCGGCCGCGCGGCCCCGTACTCGGCCACTTCCCCAGCACACTGCACACCGTCGCCGCGAAGGCATACTGGTCGCTGCGCGCATCGATCGGCCGTGTCTTCTCTCCGGGCCCCGCTTCGCGCTGTTCGGGGGCGGCGAAGGCCCGCGTGCCACCGGCTGCGGCGGTCGAGCCCAAAGCCCGCGCGAGTCCGAAGTCCGCCACCTTCACCTGCCCGCGGTCGTCGATGAGCAGGTTGTCGGGCTTCACGTCGAGGTGGGCGATCCCCTCGCCGTGCGCGGCCACGAGTCCGCGCGCGGCATCGTTCAAGGCCGCGCGCCGGGCGGCCGCGTCTGGCTTGGTGCGCTCGAGCCACAGGCGCAATGAGCTGCCTTCGACCAGCTCTTGCACGATCACCAGCGCGTCCGGCTGCTCGAGCACGTCGTGCACGGCCACGATGTTGGGGTGCTGCAACCGCGCCAAGCTGCGCGCCTCGGCCAAGAGTTCCCCCGCCCCACGGGTCAGCTGCGCGTCGGGTACCCCGAGTCGCTCGTGGCGCAAGAGCTTCAACGCGACGCGGCGCTCGAGCTTGGGGTCGAAGGCCGCCCACACCTCGCCCATGCCGCCGCGGCCGAGGCGAGACTCGACGAGGTAGCGACCGACCTCCACTTTTTGGCGACGACCGAAGAGACGCTCGGCGACGGCCTCTCGGGTCGATCGGGCCTCGAGCGAATCCGCACCGGAGCTGGCGGGGGGCGGGCGCGAATTTTCTTCGATCATCGACGGCCTCGCACGCATGTCTCCCGGAGCTCAAAGCTCGGCGGGCAGGGCTTCCTCTTCGACGCTCGACAGGCCCACCGCCTGCAAGAGGGACTCTTCGAGATGCTCGCGCAGGGCCTTGCGCGCGCGGTGCAGGCGGGTCCGCACGGTCGTCGTCGCCACCGACTGCACCTCCCCGATCTCGGCCATGCTCAGGCCGTGCCAGTAGCGCAGCTCGATGGCCAGCTGCATGTCCAAGGGCAGCTCCTCGAGCGCGGCGCGGACCTTGGCCTCGCGTTCGTTGCGGCCGACGGCGGTCGAGACCCCCGTCCCCATGTCGCGCAGGCTCTGGCTCGCGGGGTCGATGCGCGCGTCGTGTTTGGCCCGCTGCCGGATCCACTCGAGCAGCTCGTAGCGAGCGATGCCCAACAAGAAGGCGCGCACGCTGCCGCCCCGAAACTTCGGGGCCCGCCTCAGGGCCACCATGAAGGTGTCTTGCACGAGGTCGTCGACGGCGTCGTCGGACTTGGAGCGAAAGAAGCGATAGACCGACGCGAAGTGTCGACGATACAGGCGCTCCCCCGAGTCGGCGTCACCGTCGGCCCAAGCGAGCAGCAGCGCGGCGTCGTCCTCCACGGCGCGCAGGATAACAACTCGCGCCTTGGGCGACAGTTGTCCTGGGCCTTCGACCCGGCGCCTTCGGACCAGCGATGCTAGGCTGCCCGCATGGCCCGTCGCACCGCATTTCGCCGTTGCTCCCGCCCCGCCACCGGGCTCGCCGTCGCTGCCCTGGCCACTTCCCTGTCCATGGGAGGCACGGCGCGCGAGGCCCACGCGGCCCCTTCGGGCGAGCGTTGGCAGGAGCTCGCCTGGGTCTACGCCTCGCCGCTGCTTTTGGCCGTGCCATTGGCCCAGCGAGATTTTTTCGAGCTGCGCGCGACCTGGCAGTGGTCGATCGGCGGCGGCTACATGTTGCAACCCACCGATCACTTTTGGGTGATGCCCGGCGGCAGCTTCGAACACATGATCCTCAACCCCTCGACGGCGGCGGGCGGTGGCCATGTCTTTCGCATCCAGCCCGAGGCGCGGATCGGTGGCGGCTGGGATCGCATGTTCATCTACGGCCTCGCCGGCTTGGGCCCCTCGATCACCACCATCAAGATCACGCCCACCGGCGAGGAGACCACCTTTCGCCGCACCGATGGCGGCTTCAACCTTCAGATCGGCGCCGGCGCGCTCTTTCATGTGTGGGACGCGCTGAGCGTCGGCGGTGAGCTCGACGCCGACCTCAGCTGGTCGCGCAACTCGAGCTGCAACGACAACTGCGGCTACGCCATCCACACCCTCGGCATCAAAGCCGTCGTCGGCTATCAGTTCTGAGCTTCGTCGGCTAACAGTTCTGAGCTTCGCCCACGATCGCCATCGAGGCGCTGCAGCCGAGGCGGTCGGCCCCCGCCGCGATCATGGCCTCGGCTTGTGCCCGGGTCCGAATGCCGCCGCTGGCCTTGACCCCGAAGTCCGGCCCCACGACTTCGCGCATCAACTCGACGGCGCCAAGGCTCGCTCCGCCGGCGCCGAAGCCCGTCGAAGTCTTGACGAAGCTCGCCCCGCCCTCGACCGCCAATGCGCAGCCGCGGCGCAGCGCGGCCGCGTCGAGGCTGGCCGACTCGAGGATCACCTTGACGCAGCGACCCGCGGCCGCAGCCACGACCGCGGCGATCTGACTTCGGCAAAAGTCGAGCTCACCGCGAAGGAGCTCCCCCCACGCGAGCACCATGTCGATCTCGTCGGCGCCCCGGGCCACGGCCCAGCGGGTCTCGGCGTCGAGGAGCTCGGGCGGCGCCTGGCCGAGCGGAAAGCCGACCACCGTACACACGCCCACCGGTGTGCCCTCGAGGGCCGCAGCCGCCGTCTCGACCCAGCGCGGCGCGACACAGACGGTGGCGAAGCCAGCCCGCCGAGCCTCCTCGCAGACCCGGGCGATGTCTTCGGCCCCGACTTCGGGCTTCAAGGCGGTGTGATCGATGCGCGCAGCGAGGGACGCGGAGTCCATGGAGCAAGTTTGCCACGAAAGCAACGCAATGATTTCAAAGACTTGGCGCCGATCCGGCCGAAGTCGAGCTGTGCGATGATCGATCGCCCCGCGGCTTGGCACTCCCACCACGCGCCCACGAGGACTCCATGACGAACTTTCAGAAGATGCTCCAGCTCGGCCTCGGCTCTTTGGCCGTGGCGTGCACCCTCACCCTCCTGCCCTCCACCGCTTCGGCCACGCCGGGCGACTGTTACCGCGACACCGAGTGCTCTGGCGCGCTCGTGTGCATCGGCACCGAGTGCGTCACCCCGAGCGACCCCCTCGACACCTGTGGCTCGGGCAACAGCTGTGACTTCGGTCGCACCTGCGTCGACGGCTTTTGCAAGCGCGACGCGGTGCACTGCGCGGACATGACGGGCGAGTGCTACTTCACCGAGGACTTCTTTTCGTGCAGCTGCAACGGCGGCGGCGGTGACGGAGGCAGCACGGGCGGCACCAGTGCCGGCACCGGCCCCTCCCTGACCGACGAGGAGCTCTACGAAGACTGCCTCATGGAGCTCGACTTTTGCCCCGCCGGCGACGGCGACGGCGACGGCGACGGCGACGGCGACGGCAGCAGCAGTGTCTCGACCACGGCCAGCACCACCGTCACCAGTGTCGGCGACGGAGACGGCGATGGCGACGACGACGTCGGCAGCAGCGACGTGACCTCGGTGGGGACCTTCTCGACCACCGGCGACGGCGACGGCGATGGCGATGGCGATGGGACCGACGGCAGCACGACCGTCGCTACCTCGGACACCAGCACCAGTGGGAGCAGCGGCACCGATCCGACGGACTCCAGCGGGACGGCCAGCAGTGGCACCGGCACCACCGGTGACGATGAAGGCGGCGACTCGGACGACGGGGGGAACGACTCGGGAA
>JAUIJR010000580.1 GCA_030431075.1 Polyangia bacterium
TTGGTTGGCGCCTCAACGAGGACCCGCGCTTCGAAGAGCCGCGCCCCTGGGCCTTTCACATCGGACTGGGGGAGGCCTTTTGAGCGAGGTCATCGAGACGCCGCCGCCCAGCGAGGAGGGGAGCGCGCCGCCGCGCCGCCGCTCGCGTTGGCGACGCCTGCTCGTGATCTGTGGGTGGTCGGCCGCGGGCCTGCTCGCCTTGCTGCTCTTGGCGATCGCCCTGCTCTTGTTTTCGGATCGTGTGGCCGCGGCCTTGGTCGAGCGTGGCGTCCTCGCGTACTCGGAGCGGATCCCGGGCTCGGTCGAGCTCGGCGAGGTGCGCGGGGATCTGTGGTCGGGCCTGGTGATCGAAGACCTGGCCTTCGCCGACCGCGAGGCGCGACCCTTGGCCGAAGTCGGGGTCGCGGAGTTGGCCGTCGAGTTGAGCCCGCTCTTGCGCGGTCGGGTCAGCGCCGAGGCGCTGCGCCTCGATCGCGTGCGCGTCCACCTGCCGCCGGAGTCCAGCCCGGGCTTTGCCGACCTCGCGCCGCCGGGCGAGGACACCCCGCCCGAGGCCACGCCGCCGGGGCCCGACTTGCCGATCGATCTGGCCTTGGGCCTGGAGCTCGGGCAGGTGGAGCTCTATGGGGCCCCGGATGCCGAGGCAGGGGCTGGGACGCAAGGGGCTGGGACGCAAGGGGCCGGGCCGGCCGAGCCGCTTCTTCGCCTCTCCCACGCGCGGGTGAGCGCGGGCGGGGGCGGCCGAGACCTCCACGCCCGACTCGAGCTGGGCGGCGCGTTGCCGCAGCTGGGGCTCGAGGTCGAGGAGCTGGTCTTGGCCTTGGCCTGGGCGAAGACCGAGCTTTCGGTGAGCGAGTTTCGCGTGCGCTCGAACTGGGGCGCGATCGACTTGGCGTCCAGCAAAGTCCAGTTTCGACCCGAAGCGTCGACCTCGATGCAGCTGGCTTCGGCCTCGCTACCGGGCTTGGAGCTGCGCGCCGAGCCCGAGCCGATCTCGAGTCGGGGGGGTCCGCAGCTCGAAGGTCCGGCCACGCTCGAGCTCGAGCTGGGCGCCGAGGCCGAGCGTGGGCAGGGGCGCCTCGAGCTCGATGCGCCCGGGCTCGCGCGCGGGGCCGTCGACTTTGGCGGCAGCTGGGGAGCCCAGCCGCGCGCCGAACTCGACGCGAGCTTCGAGCTGCGTCCGCGTGCGCTGGTCGAAGGCGCGGCCGAGGGGACGCTTCATCTTCGCAGCGAGGTCGACTTCGTCGAGGCCGAAGACGGCGGCCTCGAACTGCGCGCGCGCCTGAGCTGCGAAGACTGCGATCCGGCCGGCGGCCCAACGCAGCTGGTGGCGACACTCGGCTACGCGCCCGACTCGGGGGCGGCGGTGGCCGAGCTCGAGGCGCAAAGCGCCGGCTTGGCGCTGCAGGGGCAAGGCAAGCTCGGTAGCGAGGGGGCCTTCGAGGCCGACTTGAAGCTCGAGTTCGCCTCGCTGGCGCGGGTGCGAGAATTGGCCGCCCGCTTCGGGGCCATGCCGGAGCTGCGAGGTCACGGCGAGCTCGAGCTTCACTGCCGCGGTGAGCTCGCCGAGGACGACCCGGCCGCGCTCGAGTGCGAGAACACGGCCCGTCTCGACGAGGGCGCCCCGCTCGAGCGTCTGCGCCTGGCCGCCCGCACACAGCTCGACGCCGAAGGGATCGCGCTCGAGCTTTCGACGCTGGAGGCACGAGGGCGCGGGGTGGGTCTGCGACTGACCGCGCCCGAGATGCGGGTCCGCTACGCCCCCGAGACCCGAGACCTGGAGCTCGAGGGGCTGGCCTTGCAGCTCTCGCCGGCGCGCGAGGGGGGACGACCCGGGCGCATCACGGCCGGCGGGCGCTGGACGGCGGCGCCCAGCGGCGAGATGGATCTCGAGGCCTCGCTCAAAGACATCGACCTGCGGTGGATCGACCGCCTCGGACTGGCCGGCAAAAAGAGCCTGGGTCTCGCCGGCATGGTCGACGCCCAGCTTCGGGCCGAAGGCGCGCCGGCCGAGCCCACGCTCTCGCTGCGCACGCGGGCCAAGGGCCTACGCTACGCCGGTCGGTCGGTGGGGGACCTGAGCGCGCGCGCCGGGGCCTCCGGGTCCGAAGTCGAGCTGCACGCCGACCTGCGTGGGCCCTTGGTCCCGGTCTTGGCGCTCGACGCGTGGGTACCGATTCGCGTGCGCCTCGACGGCCAGGCCCCGGAGTTTCGTGAGCGCGAAGAGGCGCGCGTGCAGCTGCGCGCCGAGCAGTTGGACTTGGCGCGGGTCGTCGCCTTGGCGGGAAGCGAAGTCGAGCTGGCCGGGCGCGCCGAGATCCGGGTCGATGGACGCGGAGCTTTGGGGGCCCCGCGCGTGCAGGTGGACGCCGGCGTGCGCGAAGCCAGCTTCGAAGGGCAGTCCCTCGGCGCGCTGGACCTCGAGGCCCGCTTGACCCGCGGTGCCCTCGAGGCGGGGCTGAGTTGGGCGCACCCGGCGTGGCGTCGTCTCGAATTGAAAGCGAGCTCGCGCGTGCACGCCGATCTGGTCGCGGGACATTTCGCCTTGCGCCCCAGTCGCAAAGACCAAGCGCAGCTCGAGCTCGAGGGCTTGTCTTTGGGCCGCATGCGCGAGGCCTTCGCCAAGACCCTGGCCTCGCTCCCGGACCTGGGCGGCGAGCTGGGGCTGGAGGCCGAGCTCACCGACCCCTGGTCGACCCCCGAGCTCGCGCTCACCCTCGACGGGCGGGGGCTCAGCTTGGACGAGCGACCCCTGGGGCGCCTGCACGCGGACGCGCGCTACGAGGATCGCGGGCTCGAGCTGCTCGCGGCGGTGAACGAGGCGAAGCTCGGCGACCTCGGGGTCAAAGCCCGCGTCCCGGTGCAGGTCTCCTTGCGACGCGGCGAGTTCGATTGGAAGCGCGAGGCACCCCACGAGCTCGACCTGGCCGTGGCCGGGACGCAGCTGGCGGTCTTGGATGACTTTTTGCCCGAGCCGCCCCATCTCGAGGGGCGCGCCGAGGCCGAGCTCGCCTTGCGCGGTCGTCTGGCCGCGCCGCGAGTCGACCTGCGCGCC
>JAUIJR010000071.1 GCA_030431075.1 Polyangia bacterium
TCCCAAAGCCCGCAACAAGATCGTCGCCGGCGCCGGCAAGGCCCTCCTCAAGGCCAAGCCACCCGCCTACATGTCCAAGGACTTCGCCGCCCGGATCAGCTTGGGCAACTTCGACGACGATCTCGCGCCCGCCGTCGCCGAGTCCGACCTCGTGATCGAGGCCGTCATCGAGCGCCTCGACATCAAGCAGTCCCTCTTTTCAAAGGTCGCCGCCGCCGCCAAGCCGACGACCATCTTGGCCACCAACACCTCGGGCATCCCCATCAAGGACATCGCCGAGGGACTCGACGAGAGCGCGCGCAAGCGCCTGGTCGGCCTGCACTTTTTCAACCCGCCGCGCTGGATGCACCTGTTGGAGGTCATCCCCTCGGACTACACCGACCCCGCCGTCGTCGAAGAGGCGGGTGACTTTTGCGACCGCGCGCTCGGCAAGGGCGTCGTCGTGTGCCGCGATACGCCGAACTTCATCGGCAACCGCATCGGCGTCGGCGAGATGCTGCTGACCTTCAACGCCACCACCGAGGGCGGCTACACCGTCGAAGAGGTCGACCTGCTCAACGGCAAGTTGATGGGCCGCCCGCGCACGGGCTCCTTCCGCCTCGGCGACATGGTGGGCCTCGATGTGCTCGGCCACGTCATCCGCAACCTCCAAGAGGGGCTCTCGGGCGACGCCAGCGCGCCGAACTACGACCCCCTGTACGAACACATGAAGGTCCCGCCCGTGCTCGAAAAGATGTTCGAGCGCAAGATGTACGGCGACAAGACCAAGGGCGGCTTTTACAAGAAGAGCAAGGACGAGAAGGGCAAGCGCCTGAGCTTGGCCCTCGACCTCGAGACCCTCGAGTACCGCCCCAAAGAGAAGAAGAAGTTCGAGGAGCTCAAGCAGATCGCCAAGACGCCGCAGCTCGAGCGCCGCGTGAACGCGGCCATGCGCGTCGAGGGGCGCGCCGGCGACTTCTTGCGCAAGGTCTATTTGCCGCTGTTCAACTACGCGGCCTTCTTGACCGGCTCGATCTGCGACACCCCCAAGCAAATCGACGATGCGATGTGCTGGGGCTACGGCTGGGAAGCTGGACCCTTCGCGCTCATGGACGCCGCCGGCGTCAAGTGGTGCGCCGAAGAGATGACCAAGATGGGCCTCGAGCCCGCGCCTTCGATCAAGGCGCTGCTCGCCAAGGACGGCGACGAGGCCAGCTGGTACAGCGGCAAGGCCGGCGAGCAAGAGGTCTTCACGGGCGAGGGTCGCACCAAGCTCGAGACTCCCGCCGGCATGCTCTTCTTGGACGCGGCCAAGGCGGCCGAGAAGGTCATCCACAAGAACTCGAGCGCGAACCTCATCGATCTCGGTGACGGCATCGCCTGCATCGAGTTCCGCTCGAAGATGAACTCCCTCGACGAGGGCGTCATCCGCATGCTCGGCGAGGCGCCGGCGATGCTCCAAGACAAGGGCTTTCGCGGCATCGTCGTCGGCTCCCAGGACGAGAACTTCTGCGTGGGCGCCAACCTCATGCAGATCATGGCCTGGATCATGGCCAAGGACTGGAAGGCGGTGGACGAGGGCGTGGCCGCCCTCCAAAACACCCTGATGGACCTGCGTCACGGCCCCCTGCCCGTCGTGGCCGCGCCCTACGCCCGCGCCTTGGGCGGTGGCGTCGAGCTCTTCTTGCACGCCGACGCGGTCGTGGCCCAAGCCGACTTGTTCGCCGGCCTCGTCGAGATCGGCGTGGGCTTGTTGCCGGCCGGTGGCGGTCTCAAGGAGATCGTCCGTCGCGCCAGTGCCTGGGCTTCGCAGGTCCAAGACCAAAGCCCCTACCCCTGGGTGCGCCGCGGCTTCGAGGCGGCGGCTTCGGCCAACGTCACCATGAGCGCCTTCGAGGCGCGCGAGAAGGGCTGGCTGCGTCCCACCGACAAGATCGTCTTTCACAAGAGCCGCGTCATCGCCGAGGCCAAAAAGACGGCCATCGCGCTGGCCGAGGCCGGCTACACGCCGCCCGACCGCGACGAGAAGATCGACGTCATCGGGGCCAACCGCGGCGCGAGCTTCATGCTCGGTGCGCAGCTCTTCGAGTGGGGCGGCTACGCCAGCGAGCACGACAAGCTCATCGGCACCAAGATCGCCCACGTCCTCAGCGGCGGCATGGCCAAGGTGGCCACGGCGCTCACCGCTCAGGATCTCCTGGACCTCGAGCGCGAGGCCTTCATCTCCTTGTGTGGTGAGGAGAAAACCCTCGCCCGCATCCAAGCCATGCTCACCACGGGCAAACCGCTGCGCAACTGATCGCAGGCGCCAACGTAGAAGGAAAGGAACACACCATGACTCAACTTCGTGACGCCGTCATCGTCGCCTCTCGCCGCTCCGCCGTAGGCAAGTCCGGTCGAGGCGCCCTGCGCAACACTCGCCCCGACGACTTCGCCATCGAGGTCCTCAAAAAGACACTCGCCGGCGTGCCCAACTTGCCCGTCGACATTCTCGACGACGTGCAGATCGGCTGCGCGACCCCCGAGGCCGAGCAAGGCCTCAACGTCGCCCGCATGATCGGGCTCGGGGCCGGCTTGCCGGACACCAGCTCGGCCGTGACCGTGAACCGCTTTTGCTCTTCGGGGCTTCAGACCATCGCCGCCATCGCCGAGCGCATCATGGTGGGAGCCATCGACGCCGGGGTCGGCGGCGGCGTCGAGTCCATGAGCATGATCCCGATGGGGGGCCACAACGCCCTGCCCTCGCCCGATCTGGTCGCCTCGAACCCCGAGTTCTACATCTCGATGGGTCTCACGGCCGAGAACGTGGCCCAGCGCTTCGAGATCAGCCGCGAAGACCAAGACGCCTTCGCCCTCGAGAGCCACAAGCGGGCGCTCGCCGCCATCGAAGGCGGGAAGTTCAAAGACGAGATCGTCGCGGTGACCACGACCGAGGGCAAGAGCTTCGAGGTCGACGAGGGACCCCGCGCCGACTCGAGCCTCGAGGCCCTCGGCTCGCTGCGTCCGGTCTTCCACGTCAAGGGCTCGGTCACCGCGGGCAACAGCTCGCAGACCTCCGACGGCGCGGCCATGACCATCGTGACCTCGGCCGACAAGGCCAAGGAGCTGGGCCTCAAACCGCTCGCGCGCTTCGTCGGCTACGCCACCGCCGGTGTGGCCCCGGACATCATGGGCATCGGCCCCATCGAGGCCATCCCCAAGGTGCTGAAGCAGACCGGTCTGAAGCTCGAGGACATCGATCTCTTCGAGCTCAACGAGGCCTTCGCCAGCCAGTCGCTGGCCGTCGTCCGCAAGCTCGGCCTCGATCCCGCCAAGGTCAACGTCAACGGCGGCGCCATCGCCTTGGGCCACCCGCTCGGCTGCACCGGCGCCAAGCTGACGGCGACCTTGTTGTCCGAGATGCAGCGTCGTCAGTCCCGCTACGGCATGGTCACCATGTGCGTCGGCGGTGGCATGGGTGCCGCTGGCATCTTCGAGCGCATGTAGCTCGCGGCGGGCGAGACGCCCCCAAAAAAGAGGAGGTCCCACGGGGCCTCCTCTTTTTTGGGGGGCGGGAGACCTTGCGCTCAGTTGGTGCAGCAGACCGTCGCGGCCTGGGTCTCCACGACCATGCCTGACGCCACCGAAGGCGTGGACACCTCGCAACCCGAGTTGCCCAAGGTCCACGCGAGGACCGAATGGGTGCTGGTCGTCTCCGTGCACACGCCTGGCTCGACCGCGATCGAGTCATCCGGCGAGCCCCCCGTGTCGCAGGTATTGAAGTCCGGAAACAAGTCGAGGGTGCCGCCGCAGCCGTCGACGACATCGCACTCACACGAAGAGCACCCACGGTTGTCGTTCACGCTCTTGAAGTAGAGCGTTCGATCCGGATATTCCATCGGGCAAGGGTGGTTTCCGTCCTGGTAGAGGCACAGACGTGCCGTATCCGGCAAGCAGGTACCGCCGCCCCCGCCCGCGCAGGCTTCGCCGCTCGGGTTGGTGTTCTGACACACGCGAACGCTCTCGTCCCAGACTGGCGGCGGCGTGTTGGGAACGACCGTCGCCCCGCACGAGCCCTGAACCTGCTGAATGTTCGAAACCCAGTAGTCGCTGGCGGGCGTCGTCAAGAAGGTGCACGAGGAGATCGTGCTGATGCTGGTGGTGACCACCGGCGTGCCCGGGCAGCTCGCGTCATTTGTACGATTGAGAACGCCTTGGCAGCGCAACTCTTCGGGCGTCCCGCACTGGCAATCGCAGGGCGGCAAGCTGAAGCTGAGCCCCTTGAAGAAGTCGTCGATCTGGGTCGGGTAGTCGCTGGGACAGTTGGGAAGTGGCTGCCCCACGCCGACGGTGAGCACGGCGGCAGGCCCTTCCCAGTCGGTCGACGGGATATCCGGTGCGCACTTGAAGCCGACCCCACACAGAGCGCCATCTCCGTCGCCATCTCCGTCGCCGTCCCCGTCGCCATCTCCGTCGCCATCTCCGTCGCCGTCGCCGTCGCCATCGCCGTCGCCGTCACCGTCGCCGTCGCCATCGCCATCTCCGTCGCCATCGCCGTCGCCGTCGCCGGTGGTCTCGGTCTCGGTCTCCGATTCCGACTCGGATTCCGACTCCGCCTCCGACTCCGTGCTCGCCTCACTTTCGCTCTCGGTTTCGGTCTCGGTGCCCGTCTCGTCCGACCCACTGGTCTTGCACGCACCGATTCCCGCGAGACCCGCCACCAATAGCGACAGCGCGGGCCCGCGTAGCCCAATCCATTTCATGGATCTAGGGTGCCACAGCTCGCTCTGGCCTGCTTCTTTTTGACCGACTAGCATCCGACCCGGTGGCTCGGTCCGCTTCCTCGATGCGTCTCGGCGCGCTCCTCGCAGTCCAGCTCGGGCTGCTGCTCGCCTGCGGAAGTTGCGGGGACAAGGCTGCGCCCCAACCGCGGCGCGTCGCCGAAGCGGAGATCGAAAGCATCGCCCCGGCGACCTTCGAAGGTGACGACGGCGTCGAACGCTGTGTTCACGCGGCTGGCCGCCTGCCCGACGAGGCCGAGCGCGCGGTCCGTACTTTTTGCGCAGAGACCGAACGCCTGGGCTTGGTGGGTGCCAGCTTGGCCATCCACGTCCCGGGCAAAAAGGAGGTCCTCGTGGCGCGCGGGCATCGCTGCGAAGGGCGGCCCGAGCGGGTCGACCCGAAGACCCGCTTCCCGATCGGCTCGATCACCAAGACGGCCACCGCGCTGATGGCCCTCGAAGCCCTGGGGCCGAGACTCGACGAGCGCCCCGGGTCGGAAGGTCCGAGCTGGCGCCAGCTGCTCCAGCACCGCGGCGGCGTCCCCAACCTGCCCGCCATCGAGAGCCCAGCCGAAAACTGGCGCGCCCGCCTCGCGCCCGCGCAGCTCGACTTCCCCCCCGGGGAGCTTTGGAACTACTCGAACAACGGCTACGTCCTCGTCGCGATGGCGCTGGCCGAGCTCGAGGCCCTCGACTTTGCCGGCCGTTTCGCGGAGCGCTTCTCCCCCCTGGGCTTGGGCCTCACCCCCGGCCCCAACGACGTGTGCGAGCACCAGATGCTCGGCGAGCTGCGCAGCGCGGTCGAGCGCCCGGACCTCTCGCAGCGCCCGGACGCCGCAGCCGGCGGCGCGCTGGCCAGCCCCTCGGCGCTCTTGGCCCTCGCGGCCGAGGCGCAGCGTCACCCCGAGCTGGTCGCAGATCCCGTGGACACGGCCGAGGGAGATCACTACGGGCTCGGCGTGCGCGTGCGCGAGGAGGGGGGCCATCGCCTCTACGGCCACCGCGGATCGACCGGGGGCGCGTGGGCTCGACTGATGTGGGACGAGCGTGGTCGCGCCGCGGCGCTGACCGTCAACGAAGACCTGCAGCTCGACGCCACGGTGATGGCCATTCGCCGCGACCTCTTTGGCCTCGAGGCCGAGACCCGGCACCCGCCGGCACCCGCCCTCGAAGACTTTGTCGGCCACTACGCCGTCCCCGGATGGTCGCTCCCCCTCGAAGTGCGGATCGACGCGTCGGGCCCCCGCCTCGACATCCCCGAGCTCGGCGTCTCGGGGCTGGAGCTCGTGGCCCTGGCCACCGGCGCTCACCGGATCACCTGGCCGCTGAGCGGCCTCCCCGTGGATCTCCGATTCCTGCGCAATGCCCAGGGACGTTGGATCCGCGCCCCCCTGTTCGTGGGCCACGCCATCGAGGCGCCGGCCGAGGGCGACGCCTCTCCCTGACCCGCAATTCGTGGCATCATCGCCGCGCGTGAGCGGCCAGATTCACTGCCCCGAGTGCGGGGCCCCCGCGCCCTTTCGCGGCACCGCCGTCTCTTTGGTGTGCGAGTACTGCGACAGCACGATCGTCCGCACCGAGGTCGACATCAAGCTGGTCGGCAAGGTCAGCGCCATCGTCGACAACGGCAGCCCCGTGATCCTCGACAGCCACGGCAAGATGGCCGGCGTCCCCTTCCGCGTGGCCGGCCGGTTGCAGGTCCGCTACCAGCGCGGCACCTGGAACGAGTGGTTCGTGGAGTTCAGCGACGGCACCGTCGGCTGGCTGGCCGACGCCATGGGCAGCTACGCCGTAGTCAAGCCGCGCGACGGCGGGATCGTCGCCGGCCGGGTGCCCCCCTTCGGCCAGCTCTCGGGGGGCATGAGTTTGTCCATCGACGGCAAGATGGCCACCGTGGTCGACGCGCGCGGCGCGAGCTACGTCGGAGCCGAGGGCATCTTGCCCTTCGAGGCCGAGCCCGGCTTCGTCTTTTACTCCGCCGACTTGCGGGGCCCCGACGGCGTCTTTCACACCCTCGACTACGGCCGCGACCCGGACCACCAACAACCCGCCTTGTACACCGGCAAGTCGGTGAGCCTCGACGAGATCGAGCTGCGACCCCGGCGGAGATTCGAGGGCTGGCGTGAGTGAGATGAACCCGGGTCAACAAGGACCGCGCAAGGTCTTCCGCGAGGAAGCCAAACCCGAGTCCGTGCAGTGCCTGAGCTGCGGCGGTCCGATCCAGCTGCGCGCCTTTGGCCAGATCGAGCAGGTCAGCTGTCCTTACTGCGGCTCGACCTTGAGCCCGGACCAAAGCGGCGCCTTCGAGCTGCTGCAACGCGTCGAGCGCGAGCGCCGACAGTCCCGCTTGCCGCTGGGCAAGCGCGGCAAGTTCGACGGCATCGAGTTCGAGGTGATCGGCGTGTGCTGGCGCCAAGCCTGGGCCGAGGGGGTGGCTTACCCCTGGCAGGAGTTCATGCTCTTCAACCCCTACCACGGCTACCGCTGGCTCATCTTCTCGATGACCGACGGCAGCTGGATGTTCGGCGAGGCCCTGCCCGGCGCCCCCGAGAAGGTCGGGATCACCCACAAGTCCCTCAAGTTCCAAGGCAAGAAGTACAAGCACTTCTCCTCGGCCCCGGCCGAGGTCACCTACGTCGAGGGCGAGTTTCCCTGGCAAGTCGAGGTCGGCGACCGCGCGGTGGCCGAAGACTACGTCGCACCGCCCGTCGGCCTCTCGGTCGAGATCAGCGACTCCGAAGGGGGCTCCGAGATCAACTTCACCCAGATGCGGCACATCGATGCCGACGAGGTGTGGTCGAGCCTCGGCATGGAGGGCAACCCGCCGCGCCAAAGCGGTGTGGGTTTGGTGCAGCCGAACCCGCACCGGGCCAACGGCGGCTGGTATTGGAAGCTCTTCGCCCTGCTCTTGGCCATCTGGGCGGCGGCAACCTTCTTCTACGTCAGCACCCGCGACGAGAAGCTCATCGTCGACGAGACCAACATCCCCCACGCGACGGTCTTGAGCACGGAGCTCGACTTCCTCGAAGAGGGCAAGGTCGGCACCCTCGAAGTCGAGTTCGCGGTGCCCGGCTTGTCCAACTCCTGGGGCTACGCGGATGTCCTGCTCGTCAAACAGGGCGGCTCCGATGCCTTGAACTTCGGCGCCGAGGCCGACGAGTGGCACGGCTCCGACTACCAAGAGGGCACGAACCCCCAAAGCGTGACCGTCGGTGGCCTCGAGGGCGGCAAGTACACCTTGCAGGTGACCCCGCAGTTCGACCCGGCCCACACGGCCAGGATGCCGGACGCCACCTACTCGATCCGCGTGCGCCAAGACGTGCCGATGGGTCTGTACGTCGGGCTGCCGCTCATCCTCATCTTCTTGTTCCCCCTGCTCAACACGCTGCGCGGCGCCATGTTCGAAGGTCGTCGCTGGTCCAACAGCGACTACGCGGGCGACGACTGACCCGCACAAGGTTCCCATGCTGAAGATCCTCTACATCCTCACCACCGGCGCGACCCTGGGCTTGCTCATCTTCGAGGCGCCGTCCGGACGACTTCTCTCCACCACCCCCGAGAAGGCGCAGGTCAACGCCGGTCCCAGCGGCAAGACCGTCCGCGGCCGCGGCCCGACCTTCATCTACCTGGGCGGTGGCTATCAAGGAGGCAAATGATGCACGAAGCAATCGACACCCTCAGCGCGACCGTGGTGTCGCCCCTGCTCGCTTTCGAATTCGACGTGGACGCGGTCGTCAACGCGGTCATCTACTCCGCGTTGGGCCTCGTGATGTTCGGGCTCTTTTGGATCATCATGACGAAGGTCACCCCCTTCTCGATCCAAAAAGAGATCGAGGTGGATCAGAACACCTCGCTCGGCATCATCCTCGGCGCCTTCATCATCGGCATCGCGATGATCATCAGCGCCGCGATCCGGGGGTAGATGCAAGGCCGGCCGGGAGACCAGCGCACACGCCTCCGGGCGAGACTGCTGCTCTTTTCGGTCCTCATCGTGGCCACCTGCGGGCTCGTCTACGAGCTCATCTCGGCCACGATGGCCTCCTACCTGCTGGGTGACTCGGTCACCCAGTTCTCCTTGGTCATCGGCGTCTACCTCAGCGCCATGGGGCTGGGCTCTTGGCTCAGCAAATACTTCGACCGCCACCTGTACGACCGCTTCGTCTCCGTCCAGGTGGCGATCGCATTTGTGGGCGGCTTCTCGGCCACGGCCTTGTTCTTCGGCTTTGCGTGGCTCAGCGACGTGCGGCCGCTGCTCTTCGGCATTCTGATCGTGGTGGGGACCTTGGTGGGTCTGGAGATCCCCTTGCTGATGCGCCTGATGCCCAAAGGCGAGCAGTTCAAGGACGTCGTCGCCCGTGTCCTCGCCTTCGACTACCTGGGGGCCCTCGCCGCGAGCTTGCTCTTCCCCCTCTTTTTTCTGCCGCACCTCGGCTTGGTGCGGACCAGCTTGCTCTTTGGCCTGCTCAACGCGCTGGTCGCCTGGTGGTCGGCCTCGACCTTCAAGGCGGAGCTACACCGGCCCCGCCGCGCGTGGATGCAAGCCGCCCTCGCCGCCTTGGTGCTCACCGGCGGACTGCTCGCCGGCAAGCGCCTCGAGTCGGCGGGTGAGCGTCAGCTCTTCGACGCTCCGATCCTCTTGTCCGAAAAGAGCCCCTACCAGCGCTTGACCATCACCCGTTGGCGGGAGGACTTGCGCTTGTACATCGACGGGAACCTGCAGTTCTCGTCGCTCGACGAGCACCGCTACCACGAGGCGCTCGTGCACCCCGCGGTCGCCTTGGCCCACAACCCCCGGCGCGCGTTGATCTTGGGTGGGGGCGACGGCATGGCCGCACGCGAGTTGCTCGAACACCCTTCGATCGAGCACATCGACCTGGTGGATCTGGATCCGGCGATGACCCGGCTGTTTCGCGAGCGCGAAGTGCTCAGCGATCTCAATGAGGGCGCCTTGAACGACCCGCGGCTCACGGTGCACAACGCCGACGCGATGAAGTGGGTCGAGGGCCACATCCGGGACGAAGGCGAGCCCTACGAGGTCGTCATCATCGACCTGCCCGATCCCAACAACTTCTCTTTGGGCAAGCTCTACAGCCGCAGCTTCTACCGCTTGTTGCACGGCGTACTCACCCCCGACGGCGCGGCCGTGGTGCAGGCCACCTCGCCCTACCTGGCACCACGATCTTACTGGTGCATCGTCGAGACCATCGCCGCGGCCGAGCTGCACGTGCGCCCCTACCACGCGCATGTACCCGCCTTTGGCGATTGGGGATTCGCCCTCGTCACCCGCCGTCCCCACGCTGCGCCCACCCGACTCGCGGCTGGCCCGAACTATGAATTCTTGAGCGACGAGCTGCTGCCCACCCTCTTCGCCTTCCCCAGCGACCAAGCCCCCGAAGAGGTCGAGATCAACACCCTCAATGAGCAGATGCTCGTGCGCTACTACGAAGAGGAGCTTCGCGGGCAGGGTGTCGGTTCACCCCGCGAGGGGATCTGAGGCGCGGGCCTCAGTGCACGGGGCTCACGAAGCTGTAGGCCCAGATCTGCGTGCCGCGCATCGCCGTCAGCAAACGCAGGTGTGACGCGACGCGCTCGAGCGTCGCCGGATCGATGAAGTTCGCGGCCCACGCCCGCCCCTCGAGCCCCGCCAGCGCGTGGACGCCAAAGGGGGAGCCGCCACCGGCCAGACCCGCGAGTAGGTCGCGCAAAGTGGGATCGGGCGGGTAGACCTCGAGCCCCACCTCGGGCCCGACCTCGGCCAGCGCCTGCGCGGCGGCGAGGGCGTCGTCGAGTCCACCGAGCTCGTCGACCAAGCCGCGCTCGCGGGCTTGCGCCCCCGTCCACACGCGTCCCTGGGCGACCTCGTGGACGGCCTCTCGCGTCATCTCGCGGCCGGCGGCCACGCGGTCCAAGAAGCGATCGTAGGTCGCTTGCATCTCGGCGCGCACGGCCTCGCGCTCCCCTTCGTTCCAGGGATCCAAAGCGCTGTAGATCAGCGCGCGCTTGCCCTTGGTGACCTCGTAGCTTTGGATGCCGAGATTCTCGAGGGCGTCGCGCATGGCGATCTTTCCGCCGAAGACCCCGATCGATCCGGTGAGGGTGTCGGGCTGCGCGAAGATCTTCGTCGCGCCGGCCGAGATGTAGTAGCCGCCGCTCGCCGCGACCGACCCCATCGAGACGATCAGTGGCTTTTTCTCGGCCAGCTCGAGAGAGGCGACGTGAATGATCTCCGAGGCCAAGGCGCTTCCGCCGGGCGAGTCGACGCGCAAGACCACGGCCTTGACCTCATCGTCCGCGGCCAGGGCCCGCATCGCCGCCGCCAAGGGGCGCGACGCGATCTCACTGCTGGCGCCGGGGATGCCCGCCCCCTTGCCGTCGATGACGTTGCCGACCGCGTAGACCAAGGCCACGTGGGGCTCGTCCGGCCGCTTGGGCGGGAGGATGCCCAAAAAGCGCTGCAAGGCCATCGGGTCGTCGAACTTGTCCTTCTCGCTCAGCTTCAGACGCGTCCAGCCGAGCTCGCCGACATTGCGCGCACGAAAGTCTTCGTAGACCTCGATGGCGTCGACCAGGCCGCGGGTCTTCGCCGTCTCGCCGCCAAAGATGGCCTCGTCGATGGCCGCCTCGACCGCCTTGGCCTCGAGCTCGCGCCCAGTGGCGATGCCGTCGACCAAGCGGCTGTAGCTCCCGTCGACCAAGGCGCGCATCACCTCGAGGGTCTCGGGCGAGGGGGCCTCGTGGGTCAGCGGCTCGGGCCCACTTTTGAAGGCGCCGACGTGAATGAAGTCGGCCTCGAGCTCGAGCTTGTCGAGCAAGCCTTTGAGGTGCACCGGGCCCGACGCCGGCCCCGGAATGACGACCCCACCGAGCGGCGCCAAGGCGATCTCGTCACAGACGCTCGCCACGTACATGCTCAGGTTCCCCAAGCCCTCGGCGTGGCAGGCCAGACGGCGAGCGCCTTCGCCTTTGAAGGCGAGCAGATGCCCGCGCAACTCTTGGGCGTCGGCCATGCTCATCTGCAGATCCCCGATCCGCAAGAGCAAGCCTTTGACGGCCTCGTTCTCGGCCGCACCTTCGAGCCGATCTCCGAGCTGGCGCAGCGGCGTTCCGCTGCCGCCACCGAACATCGAGGCGTCCTGGAGTTCGACCACCGCACCGTCGAGCTCGTAGCTCAACCAGTGATCGGCCTCGGCGTCGAAGTCGGGCGAGGACTTTGGCTCATCGTAGGGCCCGGGCTCGTCGAGACCCTTTTTGAGCATCTCGGCGAAGCCACCGAGCGCGCCCGCGCTCATGGGCGAAGGGCTGGCCGCCTCGGATTCGGCCTCGCCTTCGGTCTCGCCCGCCGCTGCCGGCGTGGCCGTGTCGTCGGCCGCCGCCTCGCCTTCGCTCACCGCGCCTTTGCACGCCGAGAGGGTCAACGCGAGGGCCAAAAATTGGGGGCGAGATAGGCGACGCCGCATGCAGCAAAGCTATCATCCGCCGGTGCCGATCCGACGCCGGGCCTTCATGGCCGCAGGA
This sequence comes from Polyangia bacterium, assembly GCA_030431075.1. Lineage (GTDB taxonomy): Bacteria > Myxococcota_A > Polyangia > Nannocystales > Nannocystaceae > JAUIJR01. The sequence goes on from JAUIJR010000071.1 coordinate 12,255, forward strand.
CCGCCCACGGTGGCCTTGGCCTGCAAGCGCGGCGAGGGCAAAGCGGTGGTACCGAGCTTCGAGGGGCAGGATCCGGCGCGGGGCCACCGGATCCGAGATGGTGCGCTGCGCGCCAAGGCCCCGGGTCGGGAACGACGCGTCGGTGTCCTGATCGTGGGGGCCGGCGCCGCTGGACTCTCCGCGGCGTGGCGGCTGCGGCGTTCGGGCTTCAACGATTTTGCGATGCTCGAACTCGAGAGCGCCCTCGGCGGCACCGCCCGTGCCGGCCGCAGCGAAGTGAGCCCCTACCCCATGGGCGCGCACTACCTGCCGGTGCCCCACCCCGAGTGCCGCGAGCTCGAGACTCTGCTCGAAGAGCTGGGGCTGCTGATCTCGCGTGACTCCGAGGGGCGCGCGCACTACCTGCCCTCGGCTCTGTGTCCCGCCCCCGCCGAGCGCCACCTCTACCGCGGGGTGTGGCACGAAGGCTTGTACCCCGGCGTCGGGGAGACGGCGGCCGAGGCCGACGACTGGGCGCGTTGGCAGGACCATCTGCGCGAGCTCGACGAACAGCGCGACGCGCAGGGACGCCGCATGTTTCGCCTTCCGCTGCGGCGCAGCTCCGATCGACTGCGCCACCTCGACCGCATCACCATCGCCGAGCACCTCGACGCGCTCGGGATCGAAAGCTGGCGCACGCGCTGGCTGATCGACTACGCGTGTCGCGACGACTACGGCACGCCCGCGACCGCGACTTCGGCCTTCGCGGCCCTCCATCACTTCTTGGCCCGGGGCCGCGAAGAGACGCGCGACGCCTACCTACTCACCGCCCCCGAGGGCAACGGCCGGCTGGTCGAGGCGATGGCCGAGCGCGTACTCGAGCCGGGCCAGCTGGAGCTCGACACTCTCGTCTTCGATGTGGATCCCGACACCCCCGAGCTGCTGGCGTGGCGCGACGATGGGAGCGACGAGGTGACGCGATGGCGGGCCGACGCGATCATCTGGGCGGCGCCGCGCTTCATCTTGTCGCGAGCCATGCGCAAGGACCCGCACGCGGCTGCCCTCGAGGCCCGCAGCTACGCACCTTGGTTGGTGGCGAACTTGGCCTTGCGCCGCGCCCCCGCCGGTCCCGGCAGCCCCTTGGCCTGGGACAACGTCGCCATCGATCAAGACGACCTCGGCTACGTGGTCGCCACGCACGGCCGCAGCGAGCTCCCGCCCGACGCCCCCTGTCAGATCAGCTTTTACCAAGCCTTCGCGCAGGCCGACCCGGAGGACCTGCGCATGGCCCGGGCCGAGCTACTGGCGGGCGACGCCGCCCACTGGGGCCGCTGGGTCCTCGACCGCCTCGAGCGCATGCACGCGGGGATCGGCCGTGAGCTCGAGAGCCTTCGCTTGCACCGCTGGGGCCACGCGATGGTTCGGCCGACACCGGGCAGCCTATTCGGGGAGGGCGCCACCCGCCTCGCGGCCCGCGTCGGGCGCGTTCGCCCCTGTGGCACGGACAACGCGGGCATCGCCTTGTTCGAAGAGGCCTTCTACGCCGGCCTCGACGCGGCGGACGAAGCGCTCGCCGAGCTCGGCGGAATGGACGACTAGCGCCCGCTCCCGCCGCCACGCCGGTCCCACACGAGCGCCGCTTGGGCCGACTGCGGGCTCGGCCTATCCTCGCCCGAGGTGAGCGAGCGCGAGCAAGGGAGGCGATCGGGCGGCCATTGGCCGAGCTTGATCTCGCCCGGCTTCGACTGGACTTGGTTCGTCGCCCCCGGCGTGGTCGCGGTCCTGCTCTCGGCCTTCCTCGTCTGGCAACAGCCCCGAGAGGGACCCGAGTCCCTGTTGCTTTGGGTCGGCTCGGTGTTGTTGGTCGATGTGGCCCACGTCTACGCCTCCTTGTACCGGACCTACCTCGATCCCGAGGCCCGGCGTCTGCACGGCCGCAAGCTGTGGATCATCCCGGCCGCGGTGCTCTGGTTCGGGACGCTGATCCACCTCGCCTCGCCCCTCGCATTTTGGACTCTGCTCGCCTACGTCGCGGTCTTCCACTTCATCAAGCAGCACGAGGGCTTCGCGGCCTTGCTCGTGCGCGCAGGTCGAGAAGACGCCGCCGCCCGTCGCTGGGTTCGCGCCGCGATCTGGGCCGGCACCTTGGCCCCGGTCATCTACTGGCACGCCCAGCTGCCGCGGAACTTCGCCTGGTTTTTACAAGGCGACTTCATCGAAGGGCTGCCGGCTTGGGTCGGGACGCTGGCCGTGTGGGCCCAAGTCCCCGTGCTGCTCGGCTTTGCCATCGACCGCCTGCGGCGCGCGCGACGAGGCCAGCGCAACCCGACCCTGATCGCCTTGGTGCTCTTGCCCGCGCTGACCTGGAACATGGGCATCGTGTGGTTCGACGACGACCGGGTCTTCACGCTCACCAACGTGCTCTTGCACGGGGTGCCCTACCTCGCGCTGGTCTGGGTGACGGGGGGACGCACGCAGGTCGAGAGCCGCGTCGGCGGCTGGAGCCGGGCCCCGCTCGTGCTCATCGCCGCCTTTTACCTGCTCTTGTGCGCGCTGGCCTTCACCGAAGAGGCCCTGTGGGACCGCTGGGTGTGGCACGAGCACGTGGAGCTCTTTGGAGAAAGTGAGACCTCCTTGCAGGGCCTGGGCCTGGCCGTCGCCGTCGCCTTGCTCACCGTGCCCCAGGCCACGCACTATGTGCTCGACCGTTTCATCTGGCGGCCCGGACCGCAAAACCCCCACCTCGCCCGCCAACTGGGATTCGAAGAGCGATGAGCCACCGCGACCTGGAGAGCTTCACCGAGACGCACTTTTCGTGGGAGGGCGCCGAGCGAAGGGTCTTCGAAGCCGGAGAGGGCCCGGGGGTCATCGTGATGACCGAGGTCCCGGGTATCACGCCGGCCGTGGCCCGCTTTGCGCGGCGCGTGGTCGACGAGGGCTTTTTTGTGGCGATGCCCGATCTCTTCGGCGAGGCCGGGCGGCGCCCCAGCGTCCCCTACTCCCTGCGCACGATGGCCAAGGCCTGCATCTCCCGGGAGTTTCGGGTCTTCGGCACCGGGGGCCGTTCGCCGATCACCGACTGGTGTCGCGCGCTGGCCCGCGATGTCCACGCCCGACGCGGCGGCCCCGGCGTGGGCGCCGTGGGCATGTGCCTGACCGGGAACTTCGCGCTGTCGATGATGCTCGACCCCTGCATGATCGCGCCCGTCTTGAGCCAGCCGAGCTTGCCCGCCGGACCCGGACGGGCCCGTCGCGCCGACCTCCACATCTCTCCCGAGGAGCTCGTGCAGGTGACGAGGCGCGCCCGCGAGGCGCAGCAACCCGTGCTCGCCATGCGATTCACGCACGACATCTTGTGCCCCCGGGCCCGCTTCGCGGCGCTCGAGCGCGAGTTCGGCGACCTGGCCGAAACCATCGAGATCGACTCGGGCCCCGGCAACCCGCACAAGAACCCACGCTGGGCCCACTCGGTGCTGACCGAGCACCTCGTCGACGAAGCCGGTCACCCCACGCGCCAGGCGCTCGAGCGCGTGCTGAGCTTCTTGCACGAGCGTCTCGACGGCTGAGGGTGGGCGGGCGTCGGCCCGTCATCGGCCCGCCATCGGCCCGCGGGCAAAAAAAGAGCCCCGGACCGTGAGGTCCGGGGCATAGATCTGGCAACGTCCTACTCTCCCACAGAGTGTCCCCTGCAGTACCATCGGCGCTGGAAGGCTTAACTACCGAGTTCGGGATGGGATCGGGTGTGGCCCTTCCGCCATCGTCACCAGAAAAGACGTGGCGCGTGCTCGAGCTCCATCGGCCTGGCCGATGGGCGAGCTTCAAATCGCAAGCATTCGCTTTGGGGAAGCGAAGTCTCGACGCGATGTCGCGCGAAACCTCGGATCCGACTCACTTTCTCAAAACCTCGTGTGCCCGCGAGAGGTCATCTCGGGAGCGACACGGGTGAACCCGCTGCATCGCGGATTCACGGCATAGGCCTACAGGCCAAGCCGAACGGCTCATTAGTACTGGTTAGCTCCACACGTTGCCGTGCTTCCACACCCAGCCTATCAACGTCCTAGTCTAGAACGTGCCTTCAGGGAGACCTCATCTCGAGGTGGGCTTCCCGCTTAGATGCTTTCAGCGGTTATCCTTTCCGAACATAGCTACCCGGCAGTGCCGTTGGCACGACAACCGGAACACCAGGGGTTCGTCCATCCCGGTCCTCTCGTACTAGGGACAGATCCTCTTCAAGTCTCCTGCGCCCACGGAAGATAGGGACCGAACTGTCTCACGACGTTCTGAACCCAGCTCGCGTACCGCTTTAATTGGCGAACAGCCAAACCCTTGGGACCGACTTCAGCCCCAGGATGCGATGAGCCGACATCGAGGTGCCAAACCTCCCCGTCGATGTGAACTCTTGGGGGAGATCAGCCTGTTATCCCCGGAGTACCTTTTATCCGTTGAGCGATGGCCCTTCCATACGG
>JAUIJR010000072.1 GCA_030431075.1 Polyangia bacterium
CGCGCGTGTGCACGACGGCGAGGTCGACGAGCGACGCAAGACCATTGCCATCATGAGCGAGCAAAAGCGGGCGGGCGACTGGATCCCCGCGCGCCACAACGAAGTCCTCTCGGTCATGGGCAGCACCACCTTGGATCTGCGCGAGGCTCGGTTGCCTCCGGGCGAGATTACGATCCGGGCGCGCGGCTTCATGAGCGAGCTCGTGATCATCGTGCCGCCCGGCATGCGCGTGCTCAGCGAGTGCTCCGCGATCTTGAGCGAGGTCAGTCAAGACGAGCGCTACGCCGAGGCGCCGCCCCACCCCACCCGCATCCGGGTCACGGGGCTCTTGGTCATGAGTTCGGTGTCGATCCGCGAGCGGCAAAGCGGCGAGTCCAAGCGCGACGCTCGGCGCCGTCGTCGACGCGAGCGGCGAGCCCTGCGCCAGGCCGAGCGGGCCCGCAAAGCCCTCGGTCGCGGCGACTGAAGCTCGACCCCACGACGTGCATTGTTCGGTGCGAAAGGCGTCGCACGCTTCGTCGAGCTCCATCGCAAAATGCCCCCGAGCCGCGGGTGCGAGGGCTTGCCCTGGGATGTGAGCCAAGCCGTTTGGAGCCGCCGCAAAACCGCGTTTACTCTGATTCTCGGCCGCCAGGCAGCTCGCCGGCGGACCGTACAAAAGGAGAGACAACGTGTCCGAAGCCATGATCTTCGACGCCGTCCGCACCCCACGCGGAAAAGGCAAACCCGGGGGCAGCTTGCACACCGTGCGGCCCCTCGACCTGATGACCCACGTGCTCGAGGCGATCCGTGATCGCAACGCGCTCGATACCTCGCGCGTCGACGACGTGATCGCCGGCTGCGTGACGCAGACCGGAGAGCAAGGCGCCTGCATCGCCCGCTTCGCGGCGCTCAACGCCGGCTACGATCAGTCGGCGGCCGGGGTCACCCTCAACCGCTTTTGCGCCTCGGGCCTCGAGTCCATCAACCAGGCCGCGGCCATGGTCGCCTCGGGCTTCGCCGACATGATCATCGCCGGCGGCGTCGAGTCCATGTCGCGCGTGCCCATGGGTTCCGACGGCGGCGCCATCTGGGACGCCCAGACCCAGTGGGACATCGGCTCGGTGCCCCAGGGTGTCTCGGCCGACCTACTCGCCACCTTGCGCGGCATCACCCGCGAAGCGGCCGACGCTTTCGCCGTCGAGTCGCAGCGTCGCGCGGCCGAAGCCCTCGAGGCCGGTGTCTTCGACAAGTCGGTCGTCCCGGTCAAAGACCGCAACGGCCTGCCCTTGCTCGAGCGCGACGAGTACCCGCGCCCCGGCACCAGCGTCGACGCCCTCGCCAAGCTCAACCCCTCCTTCGAGGTGATGGGCAAGCAGTTCGGCATCGACCACCTGACCAAGTCGAAGTACCCGCAGGTCGAGTCCATCAACCACATCCACCACGCGGGCAACAGCTCGGGCATCGTCGACGGCGCCGCGGCCGTGCTCATCGGCAACGCCGAGGTCGGCAAGTCGATGGGAATGAAGCCCCGCGCCAAGATCCGGGCCCTGGCGGCCACCGGCTCCGAGCCCATCTTGATGCTCGACGGCCCGATTCCCGTGACCCGTAAGCTGCTGAAGCGCGCGGGCATGGAGCTCTCGGACATCGACCTTTTCGAGGTCAACGAGGCCTTCGCGGCCGTCCCGATGGCCTTCATGCAGGAGTTCGAGGTCGACCCGGCCATCGTCAACATCCACGGCGGCGCCATCGCCTTGGGCCACCCCCTCGGCGCGACGGGAGCGATGCTCCTGGGCACCGCCTTGGACCTCCTCGAAGAGCGCGATCAGTCGACCGCGCTGGTCACCCTTTGCATCGGCGGCGGCATGGGCGTCGCCACCGTCATCGAGCGGGTCTGACCCGGCGTCTGAAAGGAGAATCGACCATGAGCGAGACACAGACGCACCAAAACGCCGCCGTGAAGGCGAGCTTCGATCCCGCCAACGGGGTCGCCACCTTGACCTTGGCCATGCCGGGCAAGGTCAACGTCCTCAACGACGTCTTCGGCCACGGCCTCAAAGAGGCCCTCGACTGGGCGAAGGGACGCGAGGGCCTGCGCGGCATCATCATCGGCAGCGCGCACAAGGACTTTTGTGCCGGCGCCGACATCGATGGCCTTTACGCGGAGCGCGACGCCGCCCGCATGCACAAAGTGGTCACCGAGCTATGCGCTCTCTACCGCGAGATCGAGACCAGCGGCGTGCCCGTGGTCGCAGCCTTGACCGGCTCGGCCCTCGGCGGCGGCTACGAGCTCGCGCTGAGCTGCCACCACCGCATCGCCTTGAACGACGCGCGCGTGAAGGTCGGCCTGCCCGAGGTTCAGCTCGGCGTCATCCCGGGCGCCGGCGGCACCCAACGCCTGCCGCGCATCGTCGGCATTCAGCCGGCCCTCGAGATGATCTTGCAAGGCCAAGAGCTGCGCGCCCCCAAGGCGCTCAAAGGCGGCTTCGTCGACGCCCTCGCCGAAAGCCCGGAGGCCCTGCACCAAGCGGCCGTGAAGTGGATCCACGAGAACCCCAAGGTCAAACAACCCTGGGATGAAAAGAAGCTTCGGATTCCGGGCCCGCGCCCCGGCTCGCCGGACGCGCGCAACATCTTCATGGGCGCCTGCGCCATGATCGCCAAGCGCACGGCCGGGGTCTTCACGGCCCCCAAGCGCGCCATCAGTGCGATGCAAGAGGGCATCTCGTTGAAGTTCGACGAGGCCATGAAGATCGAGAACCGCTACTTCGTGGAGCTCGCCATCTCCGACCAGGCCAAGGACATGATCCGGACGCTTTGGTACTACCGCAACGCAGCGCTCAAGCACGAGGGCCTGCCCAAGACCGACGACGCCGGCCTCGCCTCGGTCGCCATCTTGGGCGCGGGCATGATGGGGGCCGGCTTGGCCTTCGTGTGCGCGCAAGCGGGCATGAAGGTGTTCTTGAAGGACATCAAGCAAGAGGCCCTCGACGCGGGCGTCGCCCACTTCGAAGCCGAGCTGGCCAAGAAGCGCCACCTCGACGACGCGGCCAAAAAAGCCCTGCGTGATCGCATGGTGCCGACCTTGGCCCTCGAGGATCTCGAAGGCGTCGACCTCGTGATCGAGGCCGTCTTCGAAGACCTCGATCTGAAGCATCGCGTCACCAAGGAGACCGAGCCCCGCTTGTCCGCCAATGGCATCTGGGCGTCGAACACCTCGGCCATCCCGATCACCGACTTGGCCGCGGCCTCGGCTCACGCCGATCGTTTCATCGGCCTGCACTTCTTCTCGCCCGTCGAGAAGATGCCGCTGCTCGAGATCATCAAGGGCAAGGAGACCAGCGAGGAGACCCTCGCGCGCTCACTCGCCTTTTGCCGCGCGATCAAGAAGCTGCCCATCGTCGTCAACGACGGCTACGGCTTTTATACGACGCGCGTGTTCTCGGCCTACATCCTCGAAGGCGCGCAGCTCGTGGCCGAAGGTCACGACCCCGTGCTCATCGAGTGGGCCGCCCGCCAAGCCGGCATGGTCGTGCCGCCGCTGCAGGTCTTCGACGAGGTCACCTTGACCCTCGGACTCAAGGCCATGAAGCAGGGCCGCAAGTACCTCGGCGAGGTCGTCGACAACGCCGGCACCGCGCTGCTCGACAAGATCGTCAACGCGCACAAACGGCCCTCCAAAGCCGAGGGCGCGGGCTTTTACGAGTACGAAGGTGGCCGGCGCAAGCGCTTGTGGCCCGGGCTCGCCGAGCTCGCGCAGGGCAAGCCCGAGCTCACCGGCGTCGAGTACATCGCCGACCGGCTCTTGTTCGCGCAGTGCGTGCAGGCGGCCCATTGCGTGGCCGACGGCATCATCGAGCAACGCCGCGACGCCGAGGTCGGCGCCATCTTCGGGATCGGCTTCGCGCCGAACACGGGCGGGCCGCTGAGCTACATGGACCGCATGGGCCTCGATCGCGTGGTCGAAAAGCTCGACGCCTTGGCCAAAGAAGCCGGCGCTCGCTACACGCCGCCCGCGCAGCTGCGCGAGCTGGCCGAGGCGGGTCGCAAGTACCTCGAGGACTGAGCTCTCGAGCGTCTAGCTACGAAGAAGGGTCGCCCACGGGCGGCCCTTTTTCATGGGCTCGCCACGGCGCACACTCAAAGGGGCGCCGCGTCCAACACTTCGCGCACGTAGTCCGGCGCGTCGGTGTGGATGCCGTCCACGCCGAGCTCGGCCAGGCTGACGACGCTCGCGGCATCGTTGACGGTGTAGACGAACACGCCGATCCGCGCGGCGTGGGCCGCCTCGACGATCCCCTTGCCCACCGCATGCCGCGGCAAGCCGATCATCTCGGCCCCCAGCCCCAACGCCTGCTCGACGACCTGGGCCGGTGCCCGCCCCTCTTCGGGAGCGCGCCAGATCAAGAGCATGGTGGGCAGCTCGGGCATGCGCGCCTCGGAGCGCGCGACCACCTCGGGATCGAAGCTGATGATCGCCACTTGTCGCTGCTGGCGTCGCCGCGCCCGCAAGAGCACCGCGATCGGCTCGACGGTCTCGGGGCCGGACTTGACCTCGATGAAGAGCACCATCCGGTCGCGTACGAAGTCGAGGACCTGGGCCAAGGTCGGGACGGGCTCGCCCACGTAGCGACGATCGAAGCTCGAGCCCGCGTCGAGCTTCGCGATCTCGGCCAAGCTCAGATCTCGCACCGCCCCGCTGCCGTCGGTGGTCCGGTCGACGCTGGGATCGTGCATCACCACGACCTCACCGTCGGCGCTCAGGTGCACATCGCACTCGACGATGCGGGCCCCCCGCTCCCAGGCCTCGCGAAAGGAGGCCAAGGTGTTCTCGGGCGCGTAGGCGCTCGCGCCGCGATGCGCGACGATGGCCGGTCCTCGCCCGCGACCGGCCGCGATGTCGCGCGCCCGCAGGGGCGCACACGCGGACAGGGCGGCCAAGACAGCGAATCCAGCCGCGCGTAGCGGCGGCGGCATCACCGACAGGTGGCGCACCCGGGCAGCCTAGCAGGCCTGTCGTGTCGCCCCGGGACAGGCTCCGGATTTGCCAAAATGTCATTCGCTTGGCTCATAAAGGCGCGCGCTGGGCGTAAAGCGCCTTCGATCCCGAGCCCTTGTCGTTTGGCCCTCGTGGCATCATCGTTGCACCCCGTGCCCCGCATGCGCTCACCTCGTGACGCCGGCCGCGACCCGGCCCGCCCGCTCCGCCGCGGCCGACCTCGCGCGCTCGTGTCCGGCACCGGGGTGGCCCTCGCCTTGGGCGTGCTCGTCCAGCCCTCGACGGCCCTCGCCGCGCCGCCCTCGGCCGAGTCCTACCAGATCCGCTACTACATCACCGACGAGCAGGGCGACCGGATCCGTGAGATGAGCCGCCAGGACCTCGAGCGGCACGTCAACCGGGCGCGCTGCGAGTGCGGCCAGGAGATCATCGCCCGCGTCGGCTTGATGACGGGCCAAGGCGCCTACGACAACGTGCAGACCGACGTCCACGTCGGCAACCACTGCGATCAGGGCGTCAACCAGCTCCCCCCCTACGCGCCTTGTGTGAAGGTCGGCTCGGACTTCCCGGTCAGCTTCACCAAGACCCCGGCCCCCGAGTACCCCTTCGAGCCGATCTTCTTGGCCTGGGGCGCCTACAACTCGACCAACCCGAGCGAGGCGGAGCCCATCGGCAGCTGCCGCTCGGGCCAAGACGTCGGCGGCGTGTGGATGTGCGCCGGCGTCGACGAGTGCATGGCCGGCAGCTTCTTCATCACCGGCACCCAGCAAGCCAGCGGTGGCGAAGACGCCCAAGGCGGCATCAGCTACGACTTCCAAAGCCCGGCCGTGGCCCCCTCGAACCTCGAGGTCCTCCCCGGCGACAACGCGGTCGAGGTCGCCTGGACCCTGACCGCCGTCGGCGACATCGCCGGCTACCGCATCTTGTGCGCCGACGCCGACGGCAACCCGCTCGAGTCCAACAACTACAGCGGCCCCGCCATCGACCTCATCCCCAACGGCCAGCACTACTACACGCGCAACAACCTGTGCCCCGGCGGCGAGTTCGGCCCCGACTACGAGCCCGACGGCCCGGGCTGGCCCAGCGGCGACGGTGATGGAGATGGTGATGGCGATGGCGACGGTGATGGTGATGGTGATGGTGACGGCGACGGTGACGGTGATGGCGACGGTGACGGTGATGGCGACGGTGACGGTGATGGCGACGGCGATGGTGACGGTGACGGTGACGGCGATGGAGACGGCGACGGCGACGGCAGCACCAACAGCGAGCCGATCTTCCCGGACACCGGCATCGAGAGCCTCGACTGGAGCTACGTCTGCTCGGGCCCGCTTTCCCCGAACACGACCTCGGCCCGCATCGAAGGCCTCGAAAACGGCGTCGACTACCAATTCCTCGTCGTCGCCTACGACTCCGCCGGTAACCCGCGACCCAGCGGCGTGATCCTCGGCCAGCCGGTCGAGACCCGCGACTTGTGGGAGCAGTGCGAGCTCGACGGCAACTGCGGTCAGGCCGGCTACTGTGCGGTCGACCCCGAACCCCGCGGGCGCGCCGCCTGGCTGTGGATGCTTCCCCTCCTCGCCTGGGGCTGGCGACGAACGAGAGCCACGCATCGATGATTGTCAGCTCCCTGTTCTTGGCGGCCCTGGTGAACCTGTGGCCGCCCCCGGCACCACTGCCGGATGTCGACGACGAGACGAGTGAGACGGAGGCGCCGCCCCCCGTCGAGGACGAGGCGCCCCCGCCCGCCGAAGACACCGCCCCGCCCCCGCCCACCGAGGACGCGCGCCCCCCGGCCGACGACGCCGGTGCTCCACCCGCGACCCGCGTTCCCCCCTCGCGCGACACCCCGCAACTCGACGAACGTGGCGATCCGATCCTCCCCTACGGTGAGGTCCCCGGCGACGGCGAAGCCCTCCCCTACGCCACCGAGACCCCGCCCGAACCCGAGCTCCCCTACGCGACCGAAGACGAGCTCGAAGACGAGCCCATGGGCTACGACGCCAGCGTCGAGCGCCCCCCGCCCCCCAAAGAGGCCGTCGAGCGCGAAGGCCAAGCCGCCGTCGAAGACAGCCTCGCCGCGCCTTCGGCCGAGTCGAAGCAGCGCTTCGCCCTCGAGGTGAAGTTCGGCCCCTACCTCCCGAGCGTCGACCGCAACTCCACGGCCGAGTACGGCCCCTACGCCCAGATCTTCGGACGCACGGACGAGAACGGCCAAGTGAACGGGCAGCCCAAACGCGGTCTGTTCTCGGTGGTCGGATTCGAGTGGCAGTTCTACGACTTCGGCGGCCCCTTCAGCATCGGAACCACCGTCGGCTTCTTCCGCGATCGCGCGGCCGGCTTGCTGGTCGAACCCGACGAAGACGGCAGCTTCCGAAGCCGGGCCGATCGCGTGAGCTTCGGAGTGGTCCCCGTGACCGTGCTGCTCGGCTATCGCTTCGAGCTACTCGCGGACCGCTACCGCGTGCCGCTGGTCCCCTACGCGCGCGCAGGCCTCGGCTACGCCTTTTGGTGGAGCCGCGGCGGAGACAAAAAAATCTCCGTGAACAGCGAAGGCGAAAAAGGCCGCGGCGGCAGCCTGGGCTGGCAAGCGAACCTGGGCATGATGCTTCGCCTCGACTTCCTCGACCGCGGTTCGACGCGCTCCTTGGACCAGACGACGGGCATCAACCACACCTACATCTTCGGCGAGTGGCAGTTCTCCCACCTCGACGGCTTCGGCTCGGACAAGCGCATGGCGGTCGGTGACGACACCTGGCTGGCCGGGCTGGCCATCGCGTTTTGAGCCCGGGCTCCAGCGCGCGTTTGCGCACCCCGTAGCCGCATCGGCGGCGATTGCGCGACCCCGCAGAACACGCCGAGATCTCCGCACTCACGGCTGGTGCGCAGGTCCCCACCCTCGGCTGAGGTGGGGCTTTGCGCCCCACCCCACGATTCCCTCCATGGCGAAAAAAGCGCTGTATCCACAGCGACTTAGCCGCACCAAGAGTTCGGATCGATGCGTGCAACTTAGCCCATCCATCATGACCTTTGTCCAGCGTATCCACCAAGTCGCATCCCAAGAAGGCGTCGAGGCCGTCCTCGCTCTGCGCGAGAACTACGAGCCCCTGTTCGCCGGCGAAGAAGAGCAACGCGAGCTCGCCGAGTGCACGGCCCGCATCCAAGCCGCATCCCCGGTCCCGATGGTCCGCGTGAACGCAGGCACCCACGCGGTGTTCGGCGCGGTCGAAGACGGCACGACCTTGGTGCTGGTGTTCAAGAAAGCCCACCCCGTCGTGAAGTCGGTCAAGCGCACGATGCGTCAGCTGATGCGCAAAGCATCCCGCGAAGCCGCCCGCACCCGCCGCGTCTCCTTCGCCGCCAACGCCCCGCTCGACAGCTACCGCGCGGCAGGCTTTTGACCCCTCGGATCTAGCTGGACGGTGACACTCAGGGTCGCCGACCGAGCCGACGACCCCGAGCGAGAGGCTCCGCGAAAGCGGGGCCTCTTTTGTGTTTGTGGGGGGGGGCTACTACGAGCCGAGAACGGCGTCGAGTGAGTCCGCGGTCAAAACACGCTCGAGGAAGCCATCGAGTGTGGCTTCGTCGGCGGCGTCGATCCTGGAGACCGTTGCATCGTCGACTCGACCGAACTTCAACTCCAGCTGCTTTCGCAAGGTGCGGCGCATGCCCTCGGCACGACCCTTGACAAGGCCCTTGGCCTCTCCTTCGGCACGCAATTGCTCAGCGATGGTCATGGATGGATCCTCGGCCTCGGGGGCCAGCTCGACGAGTTTGGCACGAAAACTGTCGAACTGCACATCCTCCGAAACGAGCGCGATGTAACGCAGCAGTTGGTGGAGGGCCTCGGAGCCGGAGTCGGCCCCGAGAGCGGCGGAGAACGAGGCTCCCCAAGCCGGGAGATTGGCCAGCAGGGTCTCGGCGGTCCGAGCATCGCGGAACAGCCACATGGCGAGTTGCGCGAAGGCGGATGTGACGCGAGAGCGGATGTCCGCGTCGTTGAAGCGCGAGAGATCATCGAGCAAGAATTCGAAGTCGGGGCGGTAGAGGGTCAGCTCTTCGAGCTCCAGAACCTCCGGGGCAAAGAGCGCACCGAGCCGTGTGGGTGAGGTCCAACCGCCGGGCGCATGGCTGATCACGAGCGGAACGATCGCGGGCAAGCTGACGCCGGGTTGGTCTTTTCGAAAACGCTCCCAGATGCGTGTCATGTAGACGAGCACCCGCAGCGGCATGTCCGGGTCGTTGGAGCTTTGGTGCTCGAGGAGCAAGTAGAAAAAAGAGCGGGCTTGCGCGTGTTGGGCGAGACGCGCCGAGAACAGGAGGTCGCTGTGTCGACCTTCGAGCTCTGGGCTGATGAACGATCCTGGCTCGCTCACCAGCGAGGACCAGTCGATGGCGGCGACCAGGTCTGGCGAGAGCTTCGAGCGCAGCAGTTCTGCCGCACGTTCTGGTCGTTCGAACGCCGCTTTGAACAGCGCATCGTGAGGCGAAGCGGTCACGCGGCCCGGAAAGTAGCACGCGCCGCGCACCGGCTACGCGACCTCACGCAGTTACGACGCGCTGAGCCGGATCACCGAGGCCATCAGCCCGGACGACTCGCGCCTCTTGTACACCTACGACCAGGGCATGAAGCTCGAGGCGGTGGAGCTCTTCCACCGCGGCACTTCGCCGAGCGCGGTGGTGACCTCGGGGCTGACCTACGACGCGAAGGGCCAGCGCCAAAAGGTCGAACACGGCAACGGAACGGTCACGAGCTACACCTACGACCCCGAGACCTTCCGCGTGACGCGGATCCGCACGGTCCGCACGAGCGACAGCGAAGTCCTCCAAGACCTGGAGTACACCTACGACCCGGTCGGGAACATCACCGAGGTGTCGGATGCCTCGGAGCCGGCGGTCTACTTCTCGAACAACGTGGTCGACGCGACGCGCGCGTACACCTACGACCCGCTGTACCGCCTGATCCTCGCAACCGGGCGCGAGCACATCGACTACGGGCAACCGACGGGCAGCGACGTGACGCCGCTGACGGACGTGCCGGATCCCAACAACCCGCAGGCGCTGACCCGCTACACGGAGGAGTACGTGTACGACGAGGTCGGGAACATCCTCAAGATGATCCACGACGCGGCGAACGGGAGCGGAGACTGGACGCGGCGCTACAACTACGACACCGGCGGCAACCGCCTAGTCAGCACGAGCACAAGCGGCGACATCGGGGAGCCGACGTACACGGACTACGACGCGAGTCCGGCGGCCGCGGCGCAGTACTCGCACGCGTACGAGTACGACGAGCACGGGAACATGACCGAGATCCCCTTGATGGGGACTCTGGTGTGGAACGACGTGGACGAGCTCCACGAGTGCCCCGCCGGCTCGAGCACGCTGTACATGCAGTACGCGGGCGGGCAGCGGATCCGAAAATTCGAAGAGACGACGTCAGCGATGACGAAGGAGCGGATCTACATCGGCGGGTGGGAGATCTATCGCGAACGGTCGAACGGAACGACGGTGAGCTCGGAGACGGAGACGCTACACGTCCACGACGACGCCGAGCGGGTGTTGATGGTGGAGGAGAAGACGGTGGGGTCCAACCAAGGGACCTACTGGCGGTACCAGCTGAGTGATCATCTGGGGAGCTCGGGCGCGGAGACCGACGAGACGGGGGCGGTGTTTTCGTACGAGGAATTCCACCCGTTTGGGACCTCGGCCTACAAGGCGCACGACAGCAGTTTCAACACGAGCCCGCGGCGGTACCGGTTTACGGGGATGGAGCGCGACGAGGAAACCGGGCTTGCCTATCATGGCGCGCGCTACTACATGCCGTGGCTGGGGAGGTGGTCGGCGAGCGATCCGATTGGGTTGGGGGATGGGGTGAACCGGTTTCGGTACGTGGGAAACAACCCGGTGGGGTTTGTGGACACGACCGGTACAAAGAAGAACCCGCAGCGCGTGAACAACGGAGGTCTGATTACTCCCGGAAACACGGGGCTGGGTGGCGCGGATGCGACGACATGGGACGACCCTGAGGTTGGCGGTGAGAGCGCTTGGCACTTCACGACGGCCGACCCCACTGGCGAGGGCTCCTCGGCGATGTTCGACCGGGCCGTAGCGAATCGCCCAACGGGAACGAGTGCGTCCGAGTTTGGCGACACGCTTACAAAGGGTCCGGGCCTCTACCATCTCGATCGGTCGAACACCACGTCTATGGCTCACGTGCACATCTCTGAGTCCGGGGTGGTGACCACGTGGGTTGACAGTCGGATTGATCAACAAGCGCTCCTTGACAAGGGACTCGACTCCGCAGAAGCGGCCCAGGTAAAAGCCACATCTGACGATTGGAACTACCGAATGCTCAAGTACGTCGGCAAGGAAGGGATGTCTCCCGAACTCGCCGACGCACGGATCAAGGCGGAGTGGACGGAGGAGAACAAGAGGATCTACGAAGCGGCGATGACGCTCCTCGGAGGCGTTGAGGCGGCCGGTGGGGTGAGCACTGCTTTGCGAATGTCGAGCGTTCGGTCGGCTCCAGCCACCGCGAAGCCCAAGTTGACCGATCCTCCCCCCAAGAAGCCCGGAGGCGGAGGAGGCGGCGGAGGAGGCGGAGGAGGCGGGTCGCCAGATGAAGTCGTGTTTGACAACAATGCGCTGGTGAACGCGATCGAAGGAGATGGCGCGTCGATGAGGGCGGCAGGCGGGCGACGGCCGGTGATTCCGGACGAAGCCGCCGAAGAGTTCCTCAAGGGGAGTCACACAGACCGAGAACTGCTCGGACCAGACAACGTCATCGACGTGAACGAGATCGTCCTGCAGGAGTTTCTCGATGCTACCGGAGGGCGGATTGCGGACGTGCCAAGCGTCGCATCGGTGAACGCAGCGAGGGCTGGCGGAGCAGCTACGACTAACCGAAACCTCCGGGCGGGGCGGATCGGAGACCCTGCAATTGTCGGTACCGCTATCGACCTGGGATTGACGCTTATCACGCGCGATGGCAAACTCCTTCGGAGGTTTCCCTCACTCACGGAGATTTTCTGATGGGTCTGTTCAACACGATTAGGTTCGAGGAGGAGTGCCCGTCCTGTGCCGCACCCAGAATTTTTTGGTTTCAGACGAAGTACGCCGCGTCGATGGACTATGACAAGGACGGTCGTTTTGCATTGAATGACTACAGGCTGGGCGAGAAGATGCGCTGGTGGCCGAAGGATAGCCCCGAGTACGATCTGTGGCTGCCATGGGGCCCGCCGCGTGCTGGTATCACTCCATACGAGTTCGGCGTAGCGACGTGTCAAGTGTGTGGTTTGGAGCGTTTCGCTCGCATCGAGTTTTCGGAGTTGGTGCCGAAGCGAGTGTCGGCGTTCGCACCGATTTCGATGTGGCCGCGGGACCCAGACGCGAGCGAATTTGATGAGCCCTCCGTGCTAGTTGCTGACTATCCTGAGCTAGCTGCGATGGTAGAGCGTGGGGAGTACCCCTAGCTGTTACGGGCCCCTTTGACCTCGTAGGCCCGTCCTCTGCAAAAAGTCATCCGGCCGAACTCGGCAGCTAGCCAACTCCCAGCCAACCAACCCAAGAGCTCAACGGCCCGAGAACCAAGAGCTCAACAACCCAAGAACCAAAACCCTAAAACTCCAAGAGCTCAAAAGCTTCCGAGTCCTTCTTGCGCCTTGGGTCGAGAAGTAGGGAAGCTGGGTGAACTTGAAGTGCCGAAGCTAGGCGGCTGAGAGTTCAGGGACCTTCGATTTCTTGGGGTTGAAATCAAAGCTTCTTTGGGAGCTCGAAGGACTCGCGGCCTCGGGTTCTCGGCGTCCTCTGCAAAAAGTCATCCGGCAGAATCCGGACGTTTAGGCCGCCTCCCGGTGCCACGACACGAGTAAGCCGCCGGCCCGCTCGCGTCGAACGATCTCACCCGACGCCCAAGCCCACCACGCCTCGCCAGCGATCCTGAGATCCACGGAGAGGCGTTTTCGTGGGCGACGAAGGGATGAGGTGCGGAACGGGGCTCCGATGGCTCAGGATGGATCACAGGATCGCTGGTTGCGTGTGCCCGAAGTTCGCGGGGTTGCGAGCGCGGCGCACGTTGGAGTTGGCGACGGCAGCTACGGGGTGGTCGATGGTTGTGTGGACGGCCCCCGACGGCGGGGCGACGGGGACCGTCAGTCGGTCACGCGTGCAGCGGGTTGTTGTGAGGCCAGGTTTTCTCGTCACCCTCGAGGAACTCGCCCTCAGGGTCGCCGTAGCCGAAGCGGATCTCGCCGGTGAGTTCCACGCAGACGATGGGAGCGTCTGGGGCTTCCAGGGGGGAACTCTCCGGTCCCAAGACGACGTAGTGCTCGCCACCGTCGATCACGTAGTGGGACCAGCCGGCAGGGACGTGGGTCTCGACGACCTCGCGCAGGATGCCGTCGAGGCGTTCGCTGCACAACGGCATCAGCCCTGCCTTGACGGAATTCGGGGCACCACAGAGAGGGCAACAGCAACGCCACTTCCGCTCCAGAGCTCGGATGAGTGCGTCCGGAACGCTGGCGGCCTAGACGAGTAAGGCAGCCATGAGCTGATCGCCCTGCACCTCGAGCGGCTGAGTACGCACGAGGGGCCCGGTGCAACGGATGGGTTGGAGATCATGCTGCGGGAGATCTCTTCGGAGATTAAATCCTTCCACCCTAGAGCGAGCGCGGCGAACGAGAAGCTCAGAGAAATCGGCGACCGGACACAGAGCGCAGAAGCCAAGGAGTCCGCGGAGCGACGAGCGGGGAAAAAACTCCGGGCTCATGACGCCGCCGTGGGTCGAACGCTGCTTCAGAACGGCGTGCGGCAGGTAGCCAAGAAGGGACGAGAGTGCGCGGGCGACGAGTTGGTTGAAGGACTAAGCGAGCTCGTAGTCTTGGGAGACGAAGAGTGACGCCGGCGCCAAATCCGCCGTCGCACACGTACTTGAAATCTCGGCCGGTGCCGTCCATCAATGAGATGGAGGGAATGATGAACAAAGCTCTTCTGAACGAACTTGAGACTAAGGCAGACCACCTGGGCTATGTGCGAGGTAGCAAATCGGCGCTCGGCAAGGCGAGCGGTGTGGACGATGTCCACGGCGAGCTACTCTCGCTCAAGAATGCTGGGCGTATCCGACGCGAGAACTTCGACGTCACCGGAGTCGACGAGTTCTCGCTTCAGCTGGCGGGGTACTTCGGTCTGCACGAGCGGGTCCGCGACCACCTGCGTGGCAAGGGGCGAGGCGAACTCAACGTCGATTTCGCCGAACTCGCCCAGCAACTCGATGTTCTCCTCGGAGATGTCCATGAGGCAGTGATCCAGCTGGGACATGGGGGCGATCTGCGGGTTACCTACTCCGAGGGTAATACGGCGCAGATCCGCGTAGGCTAGGATCCTTGGAACTCTCGTGCATGGCGTTAGTGTCCCACGTGACTGCGCCACTCTGCGATCATGGTGGAGATCTTCGGTGCGGGGCGACCCCGCCACTTCGTGAGAGCCTCTTCCGTTGTCCGGTGGAACCCCAGGAAGTGCAGGAAGGTTGCCTCGTCAGGGAACTGGTACGAGCAGTACATCGTGCTAGTGCCTCCGGCACTGGAGACCTTCGAAAGAGAGAACGGGCAGTGGATTGAGACCGTTCCGTCCGACCGTCGGTCGACCAGGTACTCGTCAACGTAGACCTTCGTGGGGTCGGTCGCACTCACCCCGCAATCCTAGCATGGCGCCGGCGTCGGCGTCGGCGTCGGCGAAGCATTGCGCCGACGGTTGCCGCCGCAATGCACCCTTCAGGAGATGTGCCGAGCGAGTTGCTGACATGGAACCAGCCCCAAGATCGCAACGAACCTCGAGTTGTCGTTCGGGTCCGATCCCGTGGGCGATGCGCCATCGAGCTTCCTTGATGAACGGCCCTGCGGGCGCTCAGTCCGCTGACCGCAGGTTCGTGACGAGATGGATCAGAAAGTGGCCGTGCGCGGCCCAGAAGACCATGCCGGGTTCGTGTCGTTGCAGGTCGGTGCGAGCTGGGGCGTCCGGGGGGATACGCTCGAGGACGGCGTTGACGTACATGGTGGTCCCTCGGAGGCGTCGGATCTTCTGTTCGACGTCGCCGATCCAGTCGAACTTCTCCCAGCGGTGAGCGGCGAGATTTCGGATCTCGGCGAGTAGCTTGAGGTCGTGGCCTTCGTCGTCGGAGATGTCTTCGACCGCGTGGGTCCAGCGGATGAGGGCCTGCATGGGAAGCTTCAGGACGATGCGCTCGACACCCGGCCTTGGCGGAAGGTGCCGAAGCAGGTTGGACCGAAGCACGCCTTCGAGCTGGGCCATGCTCTCGATGACCTTGGCCCTCTGCATGGAGAACACGTCGTAGAGCTCGTCTGCGTCAGATGGCACGCTTCATGGTCGCCGATCCACAACCCGTCGGATAGGAGACCGTGAGTTCGGCGGGGCGACGAGTCGACTCGATGCCGGCGGGCTAGGGAGTCGGCGAGAAGGCCGGGCGTCCCACCATGCCGAAGACGCTGGCGAGGGCATGCCGGACGTGCCATGACGGGGAGCATGACTGCGCTGCCACGACACGTTGATCGGACCCGTGCCAGGCTCAACGCTGCCATCTCGACTTGGGGCGAGCTGCCGGAGCGCCTTCGGGCGGACCTCGATATGGACTACCGGGAGACCTTTCGGCGAGGGCATGCCCTCGTTCGCGCGGTTCTTTCAGACGAAGTCCTGCAGAGTTTCGCCGAAGAGTACTTGTCCGGACTCGAGGCGGGTAGCGCTCGCCGCTACGAGCTTCGTGGACAAGCAATCCTGGCGCAGATCGAGTTGCTGGGCGGCGGTGCGGGATGGTGGATCGAGGAACTGTGTGTCGATGCTGGGACTTGTGGGTCGTGCAGTGGCATCGAACGCGCTTGTAAGGGTTTGCTCGGGGAGCCTTCGGACGTGCACCACACCAAGGTCATGTTGCAGCTCGCGGCCCGGCTCGTGCGGGGTGAGGCGCAGGTCATCCTCGAGCCGGAGACGGAGGATCGAGCCGCCCCTCGGCCCGATCTGGTGGCGCGCCTGGGAGCGGAGGGGTTGTCCGTCGAGGTGAAGACGCTGCGAAGCTTCGGTAGTACGTGGAAGGTCCGGGAGCTTCATCATGATTTCCTCTTCATGGGGCACGACCGGCTCGTCGGTTTTCCCGGAATGACCGTCATCGATCCCGACATCCTGCGGGTCGCCGGAGGTATGAGAGACTCCGCGGTTCGAGATGCCTTCCTCCGTCGGGTCTCCCGGCTGACGGTCGACTTCCATCGCGGAGAGGCTCCGGCGCCGCCGTGGATACGCGGCACAACCCCGGAGGGGATGGGGGGATCCTTGGAAGGGACAGGTTCAATCCAGCTCGACGGAGAGGCGAGCTGGGCGATGGATGACAACAAGGTCGCGGAGACACTCCGAGATCGGCCTTGGAACCAGCTGCAAGGCGATCTGCCGGGCATCCTGGTCATGGATTTCGACCCGGTCTGGTTTCGCCCCCGCTACCTGCAGACGGTCCTGCAGGCGGCCATGGCCGCACACCCCGACGAGGTGGGCAATCTCGTTGGCATTGGCTACACGCACGTTGACTACGAAGCGTTCTCGAGAGGTGGCTACCAGCTGAGCGAGAACCCCACGTTTGCGGGTGCCAAACCGGAGCAGCTGCTTGGACT